>NZ_JBCECK010000193.1:0-8015 GCF_039207105.1 Mucilaginibacter sp. | reverse complement strand
GTGTACCTAACCAGGTTGAATTATCTGCACACATCTCTGAAGCTTTGATCAACACAGCATTCGGTATCAGTACTTCAGCTATCTCAATTGTAATGTACAACGTATTTACATCAAAAATTGATAAACTGACTTACGCTATCGACGAAACTGGATTCAGCATCGTTCAAACATTTGCTGCATCACACAAATCTAACAGATAATAAATATATAAGTGCTTTAGTTCATCTGTGTGTTACTGCACTAAGATTAAACCAACAAGCGCAGATGGTATATTAATAAACACTATATATTTTTTAAAAAAGATTAGATATGGCAAGGATTAAAGTTCCAAGGAAGAGTACGGCAATTGACATGACCGCCATGTGCGACGTGGCGTTCCTTTTGCTTACCTTCTTTATCATGACCGCAAAAGTAAAAACCGAAGATCCGGTTCCTATCGATATCCCTAAGTCATCGATACAACAACCGGTTCCCGATGCTGACTTTGCAACCATTTCTGTAGGCGCCGGAAAAGCGTTTTTCGGAATGGAAGGTGTTGACCTGCGTAAGCAAACCTTAGTTCAGATGGGCGAAATTTATAAAGTAACTTTCACTCCTGATGAGTTAACCAGGTTTTCGGCAATAACTTCTGTAGGCGTTCCGTTTAACCAGCTTAAGCAGTTTATCGCGATGTCTGTTGATCAGCAGAAAAAAGTGAATCAACCAGGTATCCCTCGCGATTCTGTAAGTAACGAGTTGTTTAACTGGATCCGCGAATCACGTAAGGCTACTGTTGCTTTACACAATACGCAGCTGCGTTTAGCCATTAAAGGTGATAGCAAAGAAGAGTACCCGGTTATCAAAGACGTTATAGCGATTTTGCAAAAGCAAAAAGCTAACAAGTTTAGTTTAATAACAGACCTGGGTGGAGACGGTGGCGCTCCAGCTAAAAAATAAGAAATCATGGCAGAATTAGACACCTCCGGGGGAGGCAAACATAAAGGCGGGAAGAAGGTTAGAAGTAAAAAGCAATCAACCCGTGTAGACTTAACAGCGATGGTGGATTTGGCTTTCTTGTTGATCACCTTCTTTATCATGACAACCACATTGGCCAAGCCTAAAGCGATGGACCTTGCAATGCCTGATAAGGACGAGAAAACCAAAGATCAATTACCTATTGCAGCTTCACGTTCATTAACCCTGTTATTAGGTAGCGACGATAAACTGGAGTGGTACCTGGGCGAACCTGGAAAATCGGCACCGGAAACTATCGGTTACGGTAAAGACGGTTTACGTAAATTACTTGTTGATAAAAGCAAGGAAGTACAGGAAAAAACAGGTAAATTCATGTTTGTTGTAATAAAACCAAGTGATAGGTCTGTATACAAAAACATGGTTAGCGTACTTGACGAGATCAATATCACTAACATAACAAGTTACGGTATAGTTGATATCACTCCATCAGAAATTGCATTATTGCAAAAAGATGGTTTATATAACGAACTGCCTGCAGGCAAGAAGTAATAAATAGTTAAAAAACACGTTATTAATCACCATTAAAATCTAAAAAACTAAGAAAAGATGTTTGGATCGAAATTAGACATATTAGATCAGAGTTGGATTGATGTTGTTTTTAGTAAAAGGAACAAGGAATACGGCGCTTACCAGTTAAGAAGAGATAATCCTAAAAATACATCACGTGCGCTTATCATAGCTATTGTTGTGTTCGTGTTTGTGATTGCCTTACCTACTATTATCAACAGAATTCAGGGATTAATCCCTAAGGCTGATCAAAAAGTGAAGATAACAGACGTAGTGCTGTTACCTCCACCACCTGTGGATCAAACCAAAAAACCACCTCCGCCGCCGCCTGAACCACCAAAACCAAAGGTAGATCAGGTGCGTTTCCCACCTCCGGTTGTAAAACCGGATAATGAGGTTAAGGAGAAAGATCCACCAACCGTAAAAGAACTTCAGGTAGCTGACCCAGGTCAGAAAGACCAGAAGGGTGACCCTAATGCAGACATCCGTATAGATGAGCCTGTAGGTAACTCTGACGTTAAACAAGTAGTAGAAGCCGATCCTAACCAGATCTTTACTTCGGTAGAGCAGGTTCCTGAGTTTCCGGGAGGTTTGGATAAATTCGGTGCTTACCTTGGTAAAGCCATCCGTTACCCTGCAGTAGCCCGTGAAAACGGAACTCAAGGCCGTGTAATTGTAACTTTCGTTGTGGAAAAAGATGGTTCTTTGACCGACATTAAAGTTACAAGAGGTATCGGTAGCGGTTGCGACGAAGAGGCCGTTCGTGTATTGAAAAACTCACCAAAATGGAAACCAGGTATTCAAAATGGTCGTCCGGTGCGTGTACAATACAGCGTTCCAATCAGCTTTACGTTAGCGAGTGAATAATGCCATTTAATTTTAATAAAGAACAAAAATCGCCCAAAAGGCGGTTTTTGTTTATTTTAGGCACTGTCACCTTTGTTTGTTTTGTCGTATTAGGCATCATGATCATGTTTTGGGAACAACTGCCGGTACAATTGTCAAAAAATCAGCGCCTGTTATTTGGGGCGTTTATTATCGGTTACTCCATTCTGCGGTTTTCGAGGTTGTTCAAGAAGGATCAGTATGAAGATTAGTATAAACAGTAAACTTTTAATTTTTTCAGCACTTTTGCTAACAGGTTTAACAGCTTGTCAACAAAAAGCCACAAAATATACTGCCGACAGCAACTTTAAAGCGGGTGTTGCAACTTTTGTTGCAGATGCTTCTTTTTCACCCATAGTTGATCAGGAGCTTTATATTTACACCAACCTGAACCCCGAGGCCAAGCCTGTAATTCAGTACAAAACAGAAAACGAAGCTGTAAACATGCTCATGGCCGACAGTGTTCGGGTAGCTATCCTTTCGCGTGAGCTGGATACGGCAGAGCGTTCTGTTATTGCAAAAAGACAGTTGGTAGTGGAGTCTGTACGGTTTGCTACAGATGCCGTAGCGCTTATCGTAAACACAGCATCAAATGATACCCTGATCACCGTTGCTCAGCTAAAAAAATTACTGACCGGGCAGGGAGATGGCAACAGAACCATAGTTTTTGACAATCCCAACTCAAGTTTGGTAAGATATTTGAAGGAACTTACAGGCAGTAAGGGTTTTACACAAAAAAACATTTACGCGCTTAAATCAAACAAAGAGGTTTTAAAATATGTTAGTGAACATCCGGATGCTTTAGGTATAACCGGCTTTAGCTGGCTAAATGATCCGGATAAGGATTATGCAGGTTACGTGGAAAAGGTGAAAATTGTAGGCGTTAGAGATGAGGCCAGCAAACAGTACCCCGATCAGTATTTTAAACCATCGCAGGAATCACTTGTCTTAAAACAATACCCCCTGAGCCGGGGTTTGTATATGATAAATTGCTCAAGCAAGGTTGGGTTAGGAATGGGCTTTGCTCATTTCCTGGCAAGTCCAACCGGTCAACGTATAATTTTAAAGTCGGGCCTGTTACCCGATTCAATACCCACAAGGGAGATAAGTATAAAAAATAAATTGAATTAAAAATATGAAAATGATCAGTAAAATAGCCACGGCATCATTAGGACTGGTATTAGTAGGTTCATCAGTTTTTGCGCAAAGTCTCGCCGACGCCAAAAAAGCTATTGACGCCGAACAGTATCAGAAAGCTAAATCGATGCTTAAGAACCTTACCGCTACACAAGCGGATAAGGACGAAAATTTCTTTTATTTAGGATGGGTGTATATTAAACAAGATTACGCCGATTCTGCAAAAGCAGCTTTCAACAAAGGTATTGCTGTAAACTCTAAATCCGCGTTAAACTATGCTGGTTTAGGTGCTGTTGCCCGTTTAGATAAAGATAATGCAGGTGCAACAAACAACTTTAACCAGGCTGTTGCTTTAGCCGGTAAAAGCTCAAAACCGTTTCAGTATGTAGGTGAGGCTTATTTATTGCCGCTTACTCCGGGTCCGGGTGCAAAGGTAGCTCCTGCCGATGCTAACGCGGCTATCGCTGTATTGCAAAAAGGTAAAGCAGTGAACGCGAAAGATGCTGAGCTGTTAATTACCCTGGGTAATGCTTACCGTTCACAATTAAAAAGCAACGAAGCTTATCAGGCTTATTCAGATGCATCAACCATCGACCCTAAAAACCCGGGTGCTAAGGTGGCCACTGGTGTATTGTGGCAATTTGCTAATAACTTTGAAGATTCTGAAAAACAATTTCAGGATGCATTAGCTATTGACCCTAATTATGGCCCTGCTTACCGCGAGTGGGCTGAAACAGATCTGCGCTGGGCAAACACAGATGCTAAACAAGCATCTGTAAAAATTAAAGAGGCTGCAGATCATTACAAAAAATACATCAGCCTAACGGATCAGTCAGTAGAATCGCAAATGCACTATGGCGACTTTTTATTGATGGCCGGTGATTATAAAGACCTACAGCAGGTAGCTGCCGACCTATCAAAATCGGCAAACAGCAACGCAAGAGCATACCGTTACCTGGCTTACTCAGCGTTTGAAAATAAAGATTATCCTGCTGCAATGAATGCTATGAATAGCTGGTTCCAGAAAGCCGATCCAAAACGTATCCTTCCGCGTGATTATTTATATATGGGCCGTATACAAGTTGCATCAGGTCAGGATTCTTTGGGTATCAATACCTTAAGAAAAGCTTTAACAATGGATTCAACCCAAACTGAGGTTTACGGTGAAATTGCTAAAAACTTATACGGTCAGAAGAAATATGCCGAAGCAGGTGATGCTTACAGAACCTTTACTCAAAAAGGTGGTCACAGTGTAAAACTTACCGACTACTTTTACGAAGGTATCAGCTACTATTTTGGTTATGATTCTAAAAGACCAGATGCCGATTCATTGTTAGTTAAAGCCGATAGCGCTTTCAGCTATGTAATTGCTAAAACTGCTACTTCACCTTATGCCGATGCTTACCTGTATCGTGCACGTGTTAACGATTTGAAAGAAAAGGACCGTAACAACATTGTAGGTTATGCAAAGCCTTTTTATGATAAATACATTGAGCTGATACTTGCTAAAGGTGCTGCCGATGACAAAACTAAAAAGAACCTTGCCGAAGGCTATGTTTACTTAGGTAACTATTATACCTATAAAGAAAAAGACCCGGCCAAGGCAACCGAAAACTACACCAAGGCTCGTGACAATGATCCTACTAATAAGCAGGTTCAGGCCTATTTTGCCAAACAGGGTGGAGCAGGTAAAAGTAAATAGTAAAAATTAGCATACAATTAAAGGCCTCTTGCAAAAGAGGCCTTTTTTATTATAGTTGCATTAGTATATTTGCATCATGGAATTACAAAGTTTACCTGTTAATTATTTGCCCATCATATTTCAAATGCTGGTAGCTATAGGGTTTGTGGTAACCACAATGTTTGTAACGCATAAAATTGGCCCTAAGCGTGTTACTAAAGACAAGCTTACGCCTTTTGAGTCGGGCATTGAGGTTGTAGGTAACGCCCGTACCCCAATATCCATCAAATACTTCCTGGTTGCCATATTATTTGTGCTGTTTGATGTGGAAGTAATATTTATGTACCCATGGGCCGTTAATTTCAGAGATATGGGCAAAGAAGGCATGATTGAAATGTTCATATTCATGGGCACGCTATTATTAGGTTTCATTTACGTAATAAAAAAAGGTGCTTTAGATTGGGACTAATAGCCCCACCCAACCCTCCCCGAAGGGGAGGACTTTTGAAAAGGAAAGGGTAAATAAGGTCTCCCCTTTCGGGGGAGATTTAGAGGGGGCTTTTTTAGATTGATTCTAAATACACCTCTCAAGTGCTCATAGTGTACTTTTTACATCGTTATTATTGTAAATTTGTAATCGCTATCCATCTTATAGGGATAGTAAATTTCTATTAAAATAGTGCAATGAGTGATATTCAATTAGTTGATGCCCCTGCCGGAGTAGAAGGCGCCGGGTTTTTTGCTACCTCGCTTGATAAAGTAATAGGTATAGCACGCTCCAACTCATTATGGCCTTTGCCTTTTGCTACTTCATGCTGCGGTATTGAGTTCATGGCAACAATGGCCTCTCATTATGACCTGGCCAGATTTGGAGCCGAACGTATAAGCTTTTCGCCGCGCCAGGCCGACCTTTTGATGGTTATGGGTACTATCGCCAAAAAAATGGCCCCTGTATTAAGGCAGGTATACCTGCAAATGGCCGAGCCCCGCTGGGTGATGGCTGTAGGCGCCTGCGCTTCAAGCGGTGGTATATTTGATACCTACTCTGTTTTGCAGGGTATTGATGAGGTTATACCGGTAGATGTTTACGTACCAGGTTGCCCTCCCCGTCCCGAAGCTATTATCGATGGCTTTATGAATATTCAAAAATTGGTACAAACAGAATCGCTGCGTCGCAGAAATGAACCTAAGTACCAGGAACTGTTAGCTAAATACGGAATTCAATAATGGCCCAGATACCTAACGAAGAGCTTTTAAAAAGAATTGGTGAGAAATTTGACCAGCAGGTAACTGTTGTGGGCGAGCCTTACGGGTTGCTTACCGTAGAGACCGGTAGGGAACAGATCATTGACCTGTTAACTTTTTTAAAGACAGATGCTGCTCTTCGGTTTATATTTTTAACAGATATTACCGCAATACATTATCCTGAGCAGGAAAAACAAATTGGTATTATTTACCATTTGCACAGCCTTACAACAAATACCCGCATCAGGATAAAGGTTTTTTTAACTGATGGTGATGTGCATATCCCTACAGCAACTGTACTATGGGAAGGCGCCAACTGGATGGAGCGTGAAACGTATGACTTTTTCGGAGTTATATTTGACGGGCACCCCGACCTGCGCCGCATATTAAATGTTGATGACATGACGGCTTTCCCGATGCGAAAAGAGTTTCCGCTGGAAGACCCGAACCGTGTTGATAAAAAGGATTACTTCTTCGGAAGATAAAAATAGATAGAATCAAGAGGTAAGAGTCAGGAATCAAGAGAAATATACAATAAGGTTATCTTTTATCTTGACTCTTGATTCTGGGTTCTTGACTCTAACAAAAACAATTATACTGATGCAAAATCATCCTGTATATACAGACAACGATCCGCAAAGCGAGCTTTCAACCCTTAACCTCGGGCCAACTCACCCTGCAACCCACGGTGTATTTCAAAACGTGCTACAGATTGATGGTGAAAGGATTGTAAGCGGCGTATCAACCATTGGTTATATTCACCGCGCGTTTGAAAAAATTGCCGAACATAGGCCTTTTTATCAGATAACGCCACTTACCGACCGTTTAAACTATTGCTCGTCGCCTATTAACAATATGGGCTGGCACATGACGGTTGAAAAACTACTGGGCATAACCACTCCTAAACGGGTTGATTACCTGCGTGTAATTATCATGGAACTGGCCCGTATATCAGACCATATTGTTTGTAATGCCATTTTAGGTGTAGATACAGGAGCCCTAACCGGCTTTACCTACATGATGCAATGGCGCGAACATATCTATGAAATTTATGAAGAGGTTTGCGGTTCGCGTTTAACAACCAATATTGGTCGTATAGGCGGTTTTGAGCGTAACTTCAATACCATAGCGTTTACTAAACTCAAAAAATTCGTAGCCAATTACCCTAAGGTATTAAAGGAGTTTGAAGCACTGTTTAATCGTAATCGTATTTTTGTTGACCGTACCAAGGATGTGGCCGCGGTAACTGCCGAAGATGCTTTAAACTACAGCTGGACCGGCCCTATATTACGTGCTGCGGGTGTTGATTATGATGTAAGGGCCATGAATCCTTATTCATCATACGAAGATTTTGATTTTGAAGTACCGGTTGGTACCAATGGCGATGTTTACAGTCGCTTTTTAGTACGTAACGAAGAAATGTGGCAGAGCCTGCGCATTATTGAGCAAGCCCTGGTGAAACTGGAAAAAGAGCCAACAGATATTTTTCACGCTGATGTGCCCGAGTTTTACCTGCCTCCAAAAGAAGAAGTTTATAATAACATGG
>NZ_JBCECK010000192.1:0-8088 GCF_039207105.1 Mucilaginibacter sp. | reverse complement strand
CTCGCCTAAAAATATATCTTTAAACTGGTTCATCCCCGCGTTGGTGAACATCAGGGTTGGGTCGTTTTTTACTACAATTGGTGCAGAGGGCACAACGGTGTGACCCTTGGAAACAAAAAAATCAAGAAAAGCCTGTCGTACTTGTGAAGCTGTCATAGTGTGCAAAGATAGGATTTTACAGGATTTAGGATGTGGGATTTTCGATTTCAGATTTGGGGCTTTCAATAACATTTCTACCGCGAGATTAACGCAGTGTATCTCGTGGTTGGCATACAGTAAGCTTTCAGCTTACGTAGCTGAAAGCTACAAGCTCGTTGCAACGAAATGAACGGGCAATACAAAACCACATGATACGTTTTATTGTTATTATTGAGTTTTAACCGAATAAAGATTAAATTTGTGTATGGAAACGTTAAAAGTTGATATTCAGGACGATCAGCAGAAAAGAGTGCTTATAGCGTTTTTAGACGGACTCAAATACGAATACCGGATAGAAGGTATTCCAGATGTAATTCCGGAACACTCCATTGACCTTGAGCAGCGCCGGGCCGATCTGTTAAGCGGCAAAGCTTCATCTCTGCCCTGGAGCGAAACCAGGTAAAAAATTTGATTACTTGCTTACTTATCTACTAAACACTTACATTTGCACATGCCTTATAAAGACCGCGAAATAAGCAAGATGTATTACACTATGGGCGAGGTATCGGCCATGTTTGATGTGAACCAATCGCTTATACGTTTCTATGAAAAGGAATTTGATGTACTGCAGCCTAAAAAGAACAAAAAAGGCAACCGCTATTTTACTCCCGAAGACATCGAGAATTTCAAGATCATTTTCCACCTCATCCGCGATAAAGGCTATACCCTGAACGGTGCCAAAGAGCACTTAAAACATAACATGAGCGATACCAAAGAAAATCAGCGTGTTATTGATTCGCTCGAAAACATCAAAAAATTTCTGCTCGAAGTGCGCGACGAGTTGTAGGTATCCGCCTAAAGCATATCTTTATTTTATATTGATATCCCGATGATCGCGAATCATAAAGGCGAAATACCTGTTGTTACCCTCCTGCTACCTTTTTTACCCGGTATTGCTATCGGCATCGCTTTTAATCCAGTAAATTATTTACCTGTTCTCTGGAGCTTTTTTATCGGCCTCATCATCTTATTTATAACCCTCAACATCGGTTACCGGCGACTGGCCGTTTACAAATTTAGATGGCTTGGTGGCCTGTTAATGAGCCTGCTGATGCTGATAGCAGGATGTATCGGCGCTGTAAATAGTATTGAGTTAAATAATCCAAGGCATTTCTCAAAAATCCCTGCCCAATACCTTTCAGTGGTTATCAATAACGAGCCACAATTGAAAAACGGATTACTGCGCTTTACTGCAGCAGTTAAACAAAGCATATACCAAGGGCAAGTAACAGCAGTAAACGGCACATTACTCATTACTATCAAAGGAGAGACAGCTCTCAAATACGGTGATGGAGTGCTGATTCCTGCCACCACCACCCTTATTGATCCACCTTTTAACCCCGGTGAGTTTAATTACAAGCAATACCTGGCCCATCAAAACATTTATCATCAAGCTTTTTTATATCCGGGTCAATTCAAAACATTGAAGCGTAATCAAGGGAATCCGCTTATTGCTTACGCGCTTAAAATGAGGCAGCAAATGGTGGCAAAATTCAAGCAGCAACTACATAATCCGGATGCTATTGCCGTAGCATCAACCCTGATACTGGGTTATAAAGCCGATCTGAGTAATGACATCTTGCAAGCTTACTCCAAAACTGGAACCATTCACGTACTATCGGTATCCGGCGCACATGTGGCCATCATTTATCTTTTACTGCAATGGATGCTCAGCTTCCTGGATAGATACAAATATGGCAGGCTGATAAAAACTATTGTCATTATTCTACTGATTTGGTATTATGCAATGCTTAGCGGATTTTCCGCGGCGGTTTGTCGCTCGGCCGTCATGATCAGTATGGTTATTGTGGGTAAAACTTTTGTGCGGCACATTAATATGCTCAACATCCTCGCCATATCGGCCTTTATGCTGCTGCTGTACAATCCGCTTTATATTACAGATGTGGGCTTTCAATTGTCCTATCTGGCTGTTGCCGGTTTAATTATATTTCAACCGATAGTATACGGATGGTTTGAGTTTAAAAATAAATGGACCGATAAGCTATGGGCGCTGTGTTCGGTATCCATAGCTGCCCAGGTGATCACCTTTCCGTTAAGCGCGTTTTATTTTCACCAGTTCCCGGTGTATTTTTTGCTGAGCAATCTGCTTATCATCATTCCAACCTCAGTTATTATGTATACAGGTATAAGCTACCTGCTGTTTTCATGGGTACCGGTACTTTCAACTATACTGGCCTGGGTGTTGGAGAAAACTATCCTACTCATGAATAAGGCATTGGCGATTGTTGAATATGCTCCATTTGCCAGCATTAGTAAAATATGGTTTACCACTACCGAATACCTGATTACCGATGTATTAATGGTGGGCTTGTTCTGTTTTATATATTATAAAAGGTCGTGGTTGCTTAAACTAAGTTTGGTGTGCCTGCTTTTGCTAAGTATTAGTATCAGTTTTAAAAGATATAATTCCATCAACACCAGATCAGTTGCTTTTTTAAACCTGCGAAAAAACACGGGAATGGTATTTAAAAGTGGGAATAACGCCATTGTAGTAAGCAACCTCGCCGATACCGATAAAAGCTACACCTATTCGGTACAACCCTATTTAGATAGCAGTAAAGTAAACAACACCATTTTATTGAGACTCGACCAGAACATCAGTGTTCCTTATCTCAAAAAACGAGGCAATCTCATTCAGTTTTATGATAAAAGGATATTGTTGATTGATAATAGAATTGCCCACATGCAATTACCTCAAAAATTAAAGACTGATTACCTGTATATAACTCAAAACCCTTACATCAGCCTCGTGCAGATCAATAAGAATTATGAATATCAAACACTTGTAATTGACGGCAGCAACAGTAGTAAAACAATCAGTCAACTGGAAACCGAAGCCCGTACCATGCATATAAATTATAGGATAATTAAGCGTAACATTTCGCTGGTGGCTTTATCTAATTGACAAATTAAACTAAACGCCAATAAATTTGTCTTTTAATCTAAAACAACTAAATTGGTACAAAATCAAACTAACTATGAACATTAAGTTTTTAAATGTTGCACTGGGATTGGCTCTTACAGCAACAGCCCTAAGCGCCAGCGCGCAAAAAAAGTATACTGAAGGCGTTGTAGCCTTAACTACCAATATGCGCGGACAGCAGGTGGATGCTAAAGGTTACTTCAGGGCCGATTCAAGCGCTTTTACATTTAGCGCAGGGCCGGCTACCATAAAAATTTTAACAGACGCGGGCGGCAAATCAATGGCGGTTTTAGTTGATGTGCCTGTGGCCAACATAAAAAAAGCGGCCGTTGCTACACCAGACGAGGTTGATCAGGCTATGGCAGAAATGCCGACCCTTACTTTTGCACCCGGCACCGAAACTAAACAGATATCGGGCTTTAACTGTAAAAAGGTAGTTGCTACTGATACTAAAACCCAAAAGACCTATGACCTTTGGATCACCAATGATATTGAGGTTCCTATTACCGGTATAGCCAAATATTACCGTGAGGCAGGTGGTTTCCCTATCCAATACACCTCATTTAGCCAGGGCCAAAGTACCGAGGTTACGGTAAAAAGTGTAACCGAGGCAAAAGCACCGGCAGGAACTTTCGGTATCCCGGCTGATTTTGAAAAAATTTCAATGGACGACCTGAAAGCTATGAGCGGCGGAAGATAAAATACTTCACTAACAATTCATTAAAGGTTTCTTAACATTGCGGCTAAAAGTACTATGTTTGTACTCCCGCTATGTTAAGAAACCTTTTTTGCTTGATCAGATTTTTCATATTCTGGTTGTTGTTTTTCGCAATTACCCGGGCTACGTTTGAGCTGTATTTTTCACACAAACTTAAGGGAGCCGGCATTGGCGAAATACTGCAAACATTCTTTTACGGTTTCCGCTTAGATGCTTCGGCGGCAGCTTATATATGTGTTATACCTTTGCTGGGTTTTATCATTAACTGGTGCATTCCAAACTATAACATTAAACCTATCTGGCTTAAAATTTATACAGGGTTAATACTTTTCTGTATCTCCTTAAATACCATACTCAATTTCAACATTTTTAGGGAGTGGGGTACCAAGGTAACCTTTAGGGTTTTCAGTTCATTTTATCATGCTCCTTCCGAGGCACTGGCATCTTCCAGTTCATCACCGGTAGGTAAAAGCATTTTTATTGGTTTATTATTAATAAGCACCGGCGCGTTGCTGTCTAAATACATTATCAATTATAATTTTAAAAAGCCTACTACATCACCGGGCACTAAAAGCATACTAATATGCCTGTTGGTATTTGCTAATTTTTTACTGATGCGTGGCGGCTTGCAAGCCGAGCCCATTAACCAGAACGCGGCTTATTTTTCTGACCACGAGATCCTGAACCAATCGGCCATGAATACGGAGTGGAATTTGTTTAACAACATATTTGAAAACTTCCGTAAGCCTTATAACCCTTACACATTTATGCACCCGGCCGATGCCCAAAAGCTGGTGCAGGATATGTATCAGGTTAAAAATGATTCCACTGTTCAAATATTAACTACCAAACGCCCCAACGTAGTGATCATTCAGATAGAGAGCTATACCGCCAGCGTTATTGAATCGCTTGGTGGTGATAAGGGCGTGGCTCCTAATTTTGAAAAGTTTATCAAACAAGGGGTACTGTTCAACAATATCTATTCCTCTGCCGATAGAACCGATAAAGGTATTATATCTATCATGAGCGGCTTTCCCTCACAAGCTATACGCACCGTTGTAGCCGATACCATAAAACAAAGAAAACTACCGGCATTGTCGGCGGTGTTTAAAAACGCGGGCTATCAAACTACTTACTTTTACGGCGGCAAAAGCAGTTACATGGATTTTAATATCTTCATGAAAAGTCACGGTATCGATAAAATTATTGATGAGTATAGCTTTGATAAAAACGAGGTAAAAACACAATGGGGCGTATATGATAACACGCTTTTAAACAAACACCTGCAATATACCGCGCAGGAAAAACAACCCTTTTTCTCGTATCTGCAAACCTCAACCAATCATGAGCCATTTATACTGCCTGTAAAGGCCCATTTCCCGGCTGATGAAGATGGTGATGCCAGTAACAAATTCAGAAGTACGGCTTATTTCACCGACTCATGCCTGAATGCTTATTTTGAGCAGGCCAAAAAGCAAGCCTGGTATAAAAACACACTGTTCATCCTCGTGGCCGATCATGGCCATCGCTTACCCCATAATGTGGCAGAAGCTTATGACCCTGTTAAATACCATATTCCACTATTATTTTTGGGTGATGTGATAAAACCAGAATATCGTGGCGCAAAAATCAGCAAATTAGGCGGACAAACAGATATTGCAGCTACGCTTCTATCACAATTAGGTATACCACACAGAGAGTTTGAATGGTCAAAAGACCTGCTCAATCCTCAATCTAAAGATTTTGCTTTTTTCGACTGGGATAACGGCTTTGGTTTTATGCTGCCTCAACAAACAGTATCGTACGATAATTCGGGCCGAAGGATAGTTTATACCAGCAACAAAAAAGCATCGCAGCAAACTACAGATAATGCACTGCTATATGGTAAAGCCTTTTTACAAAGGGTATTTACGGAGTACATGGCCCTTTGACCGTTGATTTCTTTTGATTGCGATGATTTCGCTGATTTTTTCTGAACCTTAATTTTGAGGATTAAGGGATTGCCGAATTAAAGAATTAACGGTATAAACAAGTACGTCATGCCGAACTTGTTTCGGCACCCCACATTCAGGCACATCATGCCTAATTTAGCTCAAAATTTCTTTGTCATTCTGAGCGATAGCGAAGAATCTCTTATTGAGCCATTTACATTTTACAACAGATACTTCGCTATCGCTCAGGATGACAATGGTAGATTATTTCAATGATCTTCCCAGTTGCTCAACCCATTGGTTAAACAGTTTGGTTTCAAATTCAACGGCTTTGTTAGCATGGCGCTCCCAATCGGGCGAGAATTTATGCAGTTGGTTCAGCATCTCTTCCAGGTGGCCTTCTTCTTCCAAAATGATCGATTTTACGTTCACCTTACTTCCCGCAGCATCAAGCGCATCCTGATAAATAGGATAAAGCTCATCGGCACGTACCTCAATAGAATAAGTTACCAGCAGGTAGGCCGCAAAACGCAATTCGCTACCGCTTAGTCCCAGCTCTTTTTTCAGGTAACGGCAAACATCCACATCCAGCTGATTCAAATAATACTTACTTGAACCTGGTGCTAATAGATATTCAGCGGCATATGTCGGCAGTTCAACACCGGTTTTTTCCAGTTGCTTTTTAAGGTAAAAAGCATGGCGGTGTTCCTCTGCGGCATGTTTTAGTATAATATAAGTAACCGTAAGCGGATCTTCACTGGCCGATATTTTACGCGCACCGGTATTTTCCATCAACGACAGCGTGTTTAGCCAGCGGGAGTGTAACTCGTTATCAGCAATTATTTGGGGTAATAATGTATTCAGCATAATTATATTTCTTCGAGGGCCTGCTCAATTTTGCTGTAAACATAATCGAGTTCGGCATTAGTAATGCAATATGGCGGTAAAATGTATATAACATTGCCCAGCGGGCGCAATATAATACCTTCGGCCAAAAAGTAATGGTACAATTTATCGCGCAGCGAGCTAAAGTATGAGGTATTATCGCCGGTTTCCCATTCCATAGCCAGAATGGTGCCGGTTTGCCGTACCGTTTTTATTTTAGTGTGATGCTGTATTTTAGCAGCAAACTGCCGGTGCGATGCCTGTATGCGTTGTGTGTTTACCGCAGTTTCAGGCTGCAAAAAAAGATCAAGACTGGCCAAAGCTGCTGCTATCGCTACTGGGTTAGCGGTAAATGAATGCCCGTGGAATAGGGTTTTCAGTTTATCATCAGATAAAAAAGCATCATATATTTCCTGCGTACAAGTGGTTAGGCCCAAGGCCATAGTGCCTCCTGTTAAACCTTTTGAAAAGCACATGATATCGGGCTGCACCTGTACATGGTTACAAGCAAAGGGCTTGCCCGTACGCCCAAACCCGGTGAATACCTCATCATCAATCATCAGCACGCTTTCTTGTTTACAATGAGCCATTAGTAGGTTCAGATATTCGGCCTCGTACATGAGCATACCTGCCGATCCTTGGACCAGGGGTTCAAAAATAAAACAAGCAAGTTCAGACTTAAGATTTGTGATTTGTGATTTGAGATCCTCTATATTATCCTTATTAGGTGTATCAATAAATTCTACCTCAAACAATAAACTATCAAACGCGGCGGTAAAAGCACTGCGACCGCTCACAGCCATAGCGCCAAAGGTATCACCGTGATAAGCATTCTTGAAAGCCATGATTTTGGTACGCTGATCGCCTTTGTTGAGCCAGTATTGCAGGCACATTTTAATGGCTACTTCGATAGCAGTTGAGCCATTATCTGAGTAAAAAGCTTTTTGCTGATTGTCAGGTAAAATAGCCAATAGTCTTTCCGCCAGTTCTACAGCACCTTCATGGGTAAAGCCCGCAAAAATAACATGCTCAAGCTTGTGTAACTGTTCAGAAACTTTTTGGGCGATATAAGGGTGTGCATGCCCATGAATATTTACCCACCATGATGATACGGCGTCAATATATCTTTTGCCTTCTTCATCAAACAAACAGGCCCCCTCACCTTTTACAATGCCTATTGGCGGGGCAGCGGTTTTCATTTGGGTATAAGGGTGCCATATTACTTTTTGATCTCGCTGGGTTAAGTTCATAGTTCTGCTCTTAATAATTCAACAACACGTTTATCTGTCGGGAAGGTAACATCATCCGTAGTTAACTCCGCAATATTTATCCACCTGAAAGCCTGGAGTACATCACCTTCGCCGTCAAAATCATAGGCAATGGTTTTTATCGGAAAATTCAAGGGTGTAAGG
>NZ_JBCECK010000191.1:0-8287 GCF_039207105.1 Mucilaginibacter sp. | reverse complement strand
GGTTTACAGTATGCTTACCGCGACCGTAAAACCAAAAAAAGAGAGTTCAGGGCTTTATGGATACAGCGTATTAACGCAGGTGCCCGTCAGCACGGAATTTCTTACTCTCAGTTAATAGGTAAATTAGCTGCAAAAGAGATCGGTTTAAATCGTAAAGTATTAGCTGATTTAGCAATGAATCACCCGGATGCTTTCAAAGCCGTGATCGACGCAGTAAAATAATATAAAACGTTTCACGTTTATAATCAAAAAAGGCCGCTAATTAGTGGCCTTTTTTGATATATAGGAATTTTTTCTCTTTATTCAATAATAATGATCCGCTGTTCATCATACTCTTCAGTATCGTTATCAATATCCATATACTGTTTAAAGTTTTGCACGTCCTTATCAACCATATTTTTAAACACCGGATTTAATACTTTGGCAATACCGGCTCCAACGCCGCCTGCAGGTGGTTGATAACTGATCACCACATCAACAATGGTACCTTTTCCATCTAAAGTATCCTGAAAACGAACCTTGCCGGCATTATTGATCGCGGAATCCGGTAACGAGCTCCAACCAATCATTTCATCAGGCTCATCCCTAACAATTTCGGCGTGCCAGCTTACAGTAGCTACATTAGCTGGTAGTTTTAAAACCCAGTGCGAATAGGTATCATCTATAATCTCCACACTTTCGAGATGCTTCATAAATAGCGGCAGGTTATCCAGTTTTCGCCAAAAGCTGTATACCTTGTGCCTGGGCTTATTCACTGTAAAGGACGATCGGATATTTACATTGATAGGGTTGGTTGACATCTTCCCGATCTGCTTATACAACTCACAATGACCTGTAAGACCACGATTTAACAGGTAACCGCCCGCGCCAATTTTAATTACACTGCTTAATGGATTAGAAAAGATGTTTTTAAAACCCGAGAGACCCAATTTTACACCGCCAATAATAGACGTATAACGCTCAGGCCACTTTAAATTAATACGGTCGTCACCGTAAAGCACGGGAAAGTTATCTGAATATTTTACTATTGTTGTAGTTGCCATAGTATTGTTTAAATAGGTTTAAAATTTAAACAATACAAGCGATGCTAAGTTTTGATTTTATTTATTCTGCTGATAATCAAATATAAATTTATCCAAATCAGGCAACTTCACTTTTGGCCTTTTCAATTCATATTGATAAAGCACGCGACCCAGATTTTTTAAAAACGGTAAGCAAACAGTAGTGTACTCATATTTATTATCATTGTAAATACCGTCTTCATTTGATTGCACCACAGCCGTAACCATAAACTCTACGTTGTTTTTAAAATCAACTATATAGGCATTATCAATATTGTATCCATAGCTGTCTCCAACCTTGTTAAAGATCCGAATGTAGGGTTCTATGTTCGCGGTGCTATCTCCTCCGTAAAATAAAAATTTGCAGTAGGCCGGGTAATATCCAGGCTTATTATAGGTAGGCTTTATATTTTCTGTAGGGAACATGCTCATATAGTGATAAATAAACCGGTAATCTGTAGCGGTAAGGTTATAACGCTCCTCCTTAGAAAACGCTTCCGGAAAAAGCAACCGCTTTAATACCGCTTGCTGATCGGCAATGGTATACACATTCTTTTGAGTGAAATCAAAAGGTTCCATGATCAGTTTATCGTTTTTATCCAGATAGCCCTTACCCTGCATCATATTATCCATATGCATCGGATATTCCTTGTCATCGTACTGAGCCGGTTTATGATAAACCAGTTTATTGCCACCAAAAAAATCAATAGGATTAGTGTGCCGGGTACTTTCTCCGGCATCGTTAATGGCCAAACGGCCAATAATGCGGGTATTGTTCAAGTGATACTTTTTCAGTTTGGCATTGATCTCTTCCCGGCCAACAAATTCATATAAGCGATTAAATGCGTCGTTATCACTTACCAGTAATATCTTTTTGATGTAATTTTCAATACTTGGTAAGCCTGTTGCCGATGAGGTATCGGTTTTCACTTTGGTTTGCCCGGCAAACGCGCTGTCGGTTATCATTACTGATTTAGCATTTAGTCCTTTAACGCCTAACTCGTTCAATTTCTCCAGTGCGAATATGGCTGTTGGTAGCTTAACCGTACTTGCCGGATAAAAATAATGGTTTGCATTCAGGCGATAACTATATGATTTAAAGTGAGGTATATTATGCTTATCCCGGTTTATTTGTGTATATAGTATTTGTATCTCATTTTGAGTAGGGTGGTTCAGAATGCCTGAAAATAGCTCCGGGTGGCTATGTAAAAGATCTTTCAGAAATACGGTATCAGGTTGTTGAGCATTACAGAACATGCAGGTAAATGATAGCAAAAGCGTAAAGAGTGGTTTCATCCCGATAAATATAATGATTTGCTACTTGCTGGTGGTGAATACTTATCCTACCTTTGCTTTGCTTTAGGTTTCCCAGATAAAGTTAATTATCGGGAATTAAAAGGGAATACGGTGAAATTCCGTAACTGTCCCGCAGCTGTAAGCTCTTTAACCATTGTCCATTCTTATTGTCACTGTTTGCCACAGGCATGCGGGAAGACAGGATAACTTGGGGAGCGAGTCAGAATACCTGCCAAAGCACTATACATTATTCAAAGCTTTCGGGGATTGAAGCTTGAGTATGGAACCTTTCTGTTCGGTTTCTATTCAAACTTTGTATTCTGTATTTCGGAGGAGATACTTATTACAAATGCAAAAAAGTGCACATTATTTAAAATGTAGTTATCAGCTATTATGTGCTGTAATGTTTTGTTTTGCCTTTTATTTACCAATTACGGCATCAGCCCAAACAGATACTTCCAAAAAAATAAAAGAGGTAACCATAACCGGTTCAATCATTCCTCAAGTACAAGGTATTAGTCCGGCGCAGCAAATAACTGCCAACGATTTTAGCCGCTACAGTGCCTTTAACGTAGCTGATGCCATCCGAAACTTTGCCGGAGTTATTTTACAGGATTATGGGGGAATAGGAGGGTTAAAAACAGTATCCGTACGGAGCCTGGGGTCAAATAATACTGCCGTGCTGTACAATGGAGTACAACTCAATGACGCGCAGAACGGGCAGATCGATCTGAGTAAATTCAACCTGAATAATATTCAGGAAATAGTTTTGTACAATGCACAGCCAGCAGATATTCTTCAAACGGCCCGTGCTTACGCGTCGGCCAGTGTACTTGCTATAAAAACAGTACAGCCTAAGTTAGATTCTGGCAAACCATACAGTATACTGGCAGGGGTTAAAGGTGGCTCATTCGGGCTTTTTAATCCGTATTTACAATGGCAGCAACGGTTAAGTCAATATTGGTCGTTAGTTATTAATGGTTCTGTTCAGGAGGCTAATGGCCGCTATAAGTATAAACAAAATGGCGATGGTTCCGATACGTTAGCCATCCGTAAAAATGGCGATGTGCATACCCAGCAGGCAGATGCAGGATTGTACTGGGCAAAATCCGACAATAGCAAATTCAATTTACTGGTTAACTTTTACAACTCTGGCAGGGGTTTACCAGGGGCGGTGGTATTTTACGCAGCTCCCATTAATCAGCGATTATACAATCGTGATTATTTTATACAATCGAGCTATCAACATCTGTCTGCTAACGGTTTAGAGTTTTTACTTAACGCCAAATTTTCAAAAACTTTAGTGAGATATACCGATACCAATGTGTTTAATAACACTGGGTTTATAAATGAGCATTATAGCCAGAATGATTATTACGCTTCAGTAGCTGTGGCTTACCATATCTTACCTGTTTGGAAAGTTGCTTACTCTTTTGATACGGATGTAAGTGATCTGAAATCGGATGTTTACAAATACGCTTTCCCAACACGGTTAAGCTTGTTTAATGTACTTGCCTCAGATTTAACTATTGGCAGATGGCGATTACAAGCCAATTTGCTAAATACCTACATACATGATGAAGTTAAGGAAGGGCCTGCAGCAAGTTCCAAATCGGCATTTACACCAGCTATTATAGGGTCTTTTAATCCACTTAAAAATAAAAACTTATTGCTAAGGGCTTATTACAAAAGTACTTTCCGGAACCCAACCTTTGCTGAACAATACTATTACGCCATAGTTCCCCGAACAATAAAACCTGAATACTCAGACCAGTTTGATGTAGGAGCTTCATATACTAAAAGCTTTAACGGAATTTTTGATTATATAGCTCTTAGTGCAGATGCCTATTACAACCATGTAAAAGATAAGATATCATATATACCCACACGCTCGCCCGAAACACCTTCAGTTATTAACTTAGGCAGTGTAGATATTAAAGGCCTCGATGTTAATTTAAAAAGCGGGTTTAAACCTTTTTACAACTGGAAAACCCTGTTAAGCATTAACTATACTTATCAGCAAGCCCTGGATGTAACAAACAACACCGATCTCTATTACCTGGAACAAATACCCTATACCCCTAAACATACTTTTGCGGCTAATTTAGGCTTTATGCATAATCAGTTTGGTTTGTACTATAACCAGATATATTCCTCGTCAAGATATCAAAACAGCAACAATGTACCGGAGTATTATATACCGTCATATACCGTAAGCGATGCATCGTTGGTATATAATCTGTTCATAAACAAAAGACCAGTACATACTTCTGTCGAGGTTAATAATTTATTCGACAAAAATTATTCGGTAGTCAGCGGATACCCGATGCCCGGCAGATCGGTCAGGCTTACCTTTCAAATAACCATTTAATGATACATTAATAATTAAAATATGAAACAGTTTAAACTACAACACCTATTTATTGGCATTGCATTAGCAAGCATACTGGCTTCGTGCCATAAGGATAAAATAAACCCGGGACAGGATAAACCTACTGCAGAGGAAAGAGCAGGCTTATATGTTTTAGATCAGGGTAACCTGGGTAAGCCCAATAGTGCCTTAACTTATTACGACTATGCTACAAAAAAACTGGTACCAGATGCTTTTTCAACAGCCAATAGCAAGGGTTTGGGTAATACGGCCAACGACCTTAAAATTTATGGCTCAAAAATGTATATCGTAGTTGATGTATCGGGCACTGTTGAGGTGGTAAACCCCAAAACTGCCAAATCAATAAAACAGGTACTTTTTCAAACTGCCGATAAAAAATCACGCGAGCCACGCTCCATTGCTTTTTATAAGGGAAATGCTTACATATCATTGTATGATAATAATGTGGCTGTACTGGATACCGCTACACTCACGGTTAGTAAATATATCCCGGTGGGCCGCAATCCGGAACAATTAGCTGTAAGTAACGGAAAGCTATATGTGGCCAATGGCGGTGGTTTAAGTTACCCGGATGTAGATAAAACAGTTTCTGTGATTGACCTGACCAGTGCAACTGTCACTAAGACCCTAACTGTAGGCGTTAATCCTTATGCCGTTAGTGTTGATAGCTATGGCGATGTATTTGTTCACGCTTATAACATATATCCCGCAAAACCAACCCTTACCATTATTGACAGCAAAACAGATCAGGTTAAGTCAACTGCCGATTTTGATGGTGGCCCGTTCTCCATCTCGGGTGATAATGCCTACTATATTGCATCTGACGGAACCATAAAAATATACAATGTAAAAACCGCTGCAATATCAGCTGCAAATTTAGCACCTGCCGGAACCACCTTTACCAATGCATACGCCATAGCTGTTGACCCATTGACCAATGAGGTATTTGTTACCGATGCTAAGGATTTTAACTCAAACGGATTAATCTACGCGTTTGATAAAACCGGTAAAAATGAATATAGCCTGGTTACCGGTATCAACCCGGGAAGTATTGCATTCGTCAATAAGTAATCGTTTGTTTTTTTATATAAAATATTAGGTATTTTTACTTTACAAACATTGGTCATGACAGCAAAGAATAATTCAACCAGAAATATAGTACTCATTTTAATGATCGTACTGGCCGCGGCATTCAGGCTACTTGCGTTTAAATATAAAGACTTAAGCAACTTTAACCCGGTAGGAGCCATCGCCTTATTTGGCGGGGCTTATTTCATCAGCAAATGGAAGGGCTATTTAACCGTATTGCTAACCTTGTTTATAACAGACGTGATGATCAATTATCTGTATACTTCAAAATTTAGCTTATGGTACAGCGGTGCCGAAATTACTTATTTAAGCTTCGCCTTGATGGTATTGACCGGAAGCTTGCTTTTGAAAAAAGTAAATATGCTGAATGTTGTTTTAGCTTCATTCACAGCGGTATTGATACATTGGTTATTGACAGATCTGCCTTGGTTATATGGTACGCTTTATCCGCATACTTTAGCCGGATATGGTACATCCTTGTTAAAAGCCATTCCGTTTGAGTACAATATGATATACGGCAATTTGGTGTTTGGCTTAATCTTATTTGGTGGCTTTGAATTGGCTAAAACCAAATACGCTTTTTTACGTACCAAAAAACAACTGGCACTTTAAATTAATCAATTCAATTGAAAAGCGATTTGCCAATAAGCAGATCGCTTTTTTTATGGATAGCTACTTTATTGAATAAAATGGAGAAACTGGTAGTACTCACCGGCGCAGGAATTAGCGCTGAGAGCGGTTTAAAGACCTTTAGAGACAGCGACGGGCTCTGGGAGGGGTACAATATAGAAGACGTAGCTACACCCGAAGCATGGCAGCGTAACCCGGCCCTGGTTCAGGAGTTTTATAATGAACGCCGCAAATCGGTATTGGAAGCCAAACCTAATACTGCCCACTTTGCGCTGGCCCGATTAGAGGAAAAATACGAAGTAACCATCATTACCCAAAACATTGATGACCTGCACGAGCGTGCAGGATCAACCAATGTAATTCATTTGCATGGCATCATCACCCGCTCGCAATCAAGTATCAATCCTGAACTTACTTATCCTATTAATGGCTGGCAAATAGGGATGGATGAGGTTTGTGAATTGGGCTCGCCGCTGAGGGCGCATGTAGTTTGGTTTGGAGAAGCCGTGCCGATGATAGAAACCGCAGCCCGCATCTGTTCACGTGCAGAACTATTTATATTGGTAGGTACATCACTGGCCGTATACCCAGCCGCCGGCTTGATCAATTATGTCGGGCCTCGGGTACCCAAGTACATCGTCGATCCAAAAATTCCTGAGGCAAGTGTGCGAGGGCCGGTAATGAAAATACAGGAAAAGGCTACTATTGGCGTACCCGAGCTTGTAGATAGATTACTGAATAAATAAGAGGTACAGACTCCATCTCAATGACAAACCTCCCATTTATTTGGCAGTTTTAATCGCAGAATAATATTTTTTAAGAAAACACAATAAACTGTAATACAGTATATTAATACCACAAATTAAAGTATAGCTTTTTTCAAGAGTAAAACTAAGCTGTTTTTCATGGCAATCGAATCTATTTTGCAGAATATAATTTTGTTTACATTTTGATAAATTTATAAATAGCTATAAATTAAATAGTTAAATATCAATAGTTATATCTAAAATACGCATCTTTATAATCAGTTCGCATTTCCTTAAAACGGGCGCCAACCTTGTTTAAAAACACCTCGTCAAGTAATTCAAAAACACTGTTCACCCCATCTGTCAAATCCATTTCGGGTATCTTATAGCTCTGCTCTAAAGCCCCCTGTTCTATTTTTACAATGAATTTCTGGTTCATATTCAGGATAGATATTTTAAAATCAGGGTGTGGTAATTCAGCAATAATTCTCATAGTTTATTTTTTAGCAGATCATTTAAAGGGTCTTTTCCGTGGAGCGATCCAAAGCTTTCCAAGGGTACAAACCGGGCAAAAAGTTCTTCGCTGTACCAACCTTCACTCCGGGTTAATTTGATCACTTCTGCGTGCTGGCGGCTTTTATAGGCAAAGTTTTTAACATCAGCTAAACTTTGCCAAATTGAAAATGTAGCCTGGCGATATACCGGTGCTTCGCCAATACCAAACGAAGTAACATAACCAGGCGCGGAAGCCATTAATGCAGCAACCTCATCTACATGCGACCAAAAGTTTTTCAGTCTGTTTATTTTGATGGTAGCTCGAGTAAGCACAGCTATAGGCCCGGTATAATTCTCAATTACAGGATCACCAAAAGGTTCTTTACCATCCCATTTGCCGTGGCTTTGTATTGGCTTGCAAATCAAGGTCCAGCCTTCCTGGCACAATATTTTCCACCAGCTTGAAACAAAAGAGTGCTGATAAAAGCGGTCAAAATCTTCCCGGCTTTCCCAACAGGCCAGGAGCCCCCATTGCTGCCAGTCGGGCTGTAAATCAAATGTACCGTTATGGCCTGAGC
>NZ_JBCECK010000190.1:0-8353 GCF_039207105.1 Mucilaginibacter sp. | reverse complement strand
ACATTTTGGTGCCTACTAATCCTGTAGCACCTACTACTGCGACTTTCATTTTGTTAATTTGTTATATAATAAAAACTTAAACCCCAAATATGCACATTTTTTTGTTGTTTTTATAACAGTTATCCTATATAGTTAGTATATTTTAATGATTGGTTGGTGAGGGCATGTAAAATCAGAAGCAAAAGGAGAAACGTGCCGGACAACCAAAATAAGCTGCTGTTAGGCTATAAACTTAATGAAGTACATCAACAGATTTCGCCCAAATTTCTACCTTTGCGCAAACTCAATATTGCATGAGCGAAAAGATTTTAGTGATTGGCGCCAACGGCCAAATAGGTACCGAGCTGGTTGTAGCTTTAAGAAAGATACACGGAGCCGAAAGTGTAATAGCATCAGATATAAATGATCCGGGTTATGCCATACGCCACAGCGGACCGTATGAGATTGTGAATGTGTTGGATAAGGATAATCTGCACCATATTTTTGATAAACATCGCCCTACGCAGGTTTACCTGCTGGCTGCTATATTATCAGCAGTAGGTGAGCAAAAGCCCAAAATGGCCTGGGACCTGAACATGACCGGCCTTATCCATATACTTGATTTTGCTGTTGAGTTTAAAACAGCAAAAGTTTTCTGGCCAAGCTCCATAGCTGTATTTGGTCCTAACTCACCGCAGTTTCATACGCCTCAATATTGCGTAATGGATCCTAATACTGTTTACGGTTTCAGTAAACTGGCCGGTGAGCGCTGGTGCGAATACTACTTTACTAAATATGGACTGGATGTACGCAGTATCCGTTACCCTGGCCTGATAGGCTGGCGGGCCAACCCGGGAGGCGGCACAACAGATTATGCCGTGCATATATTTCATGAGGCATTAAAAAATGGAAAATACACCAGTTTCCTATCTGCCGATACCGCTTTGCCCATGATGTATATGGATGATGCCATCAGGGCTACCATCTCATTAATGGATGCACCTGCCGAGCAACTTACCATCCGTTCGTCATATAACCTGGCAGGTATTAGCTTTACCCCTACGCAACTGACAGCAGAGATTAAAAAGTTGATACCAGATTTTGAAATAAGCTATTCTGAAAACGACCCACGCCAGGCTATTGCCGACAGTTGGCCAAAATCAATTGATGATAGTTATGCCGAAAGGGATTGGGGCTGGAAACTGGAATATGACCTGGCTGCAATGACCACTGATATGCTGACTAATTTGAAAAATACAATATAAGCTAAAGGCCGTAAGCTTAAAGCAAAAAGCTTTGGGTTTGAAACTTATATAAAACAAATATTATATTCGCTTGATCCATGGACTATAGACCATGGACCATGGACAAAAAAAGAATTATGGGAAGAGCATTTGAATTCCGCAAAGAAAGAAAGTTTAAACGCTGGGCTAAAATGGCCGTGCAGTTTACCCGTTTAGGTAAAGAGATTGTAATGGCTGTAAAAGCAGGCGGTGGCGATGTTACTACCAACTCGCGCTTAAGAACTGCTGTACAAAACGCTAAGGCGGTGAACATGCCTAAAGATCGTGTGGAGGCTGCTATAAAAAGAGCTGTTAGCCGCGATGAAAAAGATTACGAAGAAATTGTATATGAAGGTTATGCTCCACACGGTGTTGCTGTGTTGGTTGAAACCGCTACCGACAATACTAACCGTACCGTAGCTAACGTGCGCAGCTATTTTACTAAAACTGGTGGTTCATTAGGTAAAACAGGTTCGCTGGATTTTATTTTTACCCGTAAATCGGTTTTTACATTTGTACCGGGCGAAAAAGATCTGGAAGAACTGGAGTTTGAACTGATTGATGCCGGGCTGGAAGAATTATTTGTGGAGGCAGATGAAGAAGGAAACGATATTGGCGTAATACACACTGCTTTTGAAGATTTTGGTAAAATGCAAAAAGCTTTGGAAGGAGTGGGCGTTGAAGTAAAATCGGCCAAATTGGAGCGCATACCGCAATCATTCCACGAGGTAACAGAAGAGCAGGTTGTCGATATCATGAAGCTGATTGATAAGCTGGAAGAGGACGACGACGTGCAGGCGGTTTACCACAATATGGCTGAGTAGGTTGATCTCGGAAGTCGGATTTTCGATTTCGGATTTATTGCCATAGCGTCCATGTAATTACAGGTAAAAGCAATCGCGAATACCATAAGCAAGAAGGCTTTTGACTTTTGACTTTTGAATTTTAACTTTTGAATTAAAAAAATGCCGTTATTCAGCTCGCGTAAGGAAGAGAAGAAAGTAAAGGTAACCTTTGCTAACGGCTTGCTTTTTGTTGAAAAACCAGATGGCAAACAACAAGCTTTCCCGCTGGAGTGGTTTCCAAAGCTGATGAACGCCAGCGATGAGGAACGCGCAGATTGGAAACAAACTGATAAAGGTATCCACTTTAACCAGCTGGATACTGATGTGGCGTTTTAAATAGATATGAGATATTAGATGTGGGATTTGAGATCAAGAGGATAGGAACTTAAGCAAGTTGCTGTCTCACATCTCACATCTCACATCTCCAATCTAAAAACATGACCTTCGAAGAGTTTTTTAAAAAGAAAAAGATTGATCTGCTGGCCCTGCAACAGGGTGAGCAATCGCTGTTTTCTGAATTTAGAACTCATTATGAACAAATGGGCGAAAAAAGCTTTGACCATACCAAAAAGTACTGGTTCAATAAGCTTAGACGCCGTTTTCCGGCTGCTGCGGAAATAAAAACAGAAAAGATTAAGATAGAAAACCCACTGGCTGAACAAACTATTACGGAAAGCCTGATTGAACCTGTAAAGCCTGCACCGAAAATTGGGTTTACACCTAAGTTTAAAGCGGCTGGTACTTCCAAGCCTGTTGAAGAAAAAACAGAAGCTAAGCCTGAAGAAACTACCCCTGCACCTACGAGCGAACCAACTGCTCCGAAACCGGCGTTTAAGCCTCGTTTTAATCCAGCGACGGTAAAGCCAAAGCCTGCAGAAAGTGATGATATAAAACCTACGGAAAACGTTGAACCTAAAGGCGAGGAAATAAAACCAGCTACGGAACCAACTGTAGCTAAACCAGGGTTTAAGCCACGCTTTAACGCGGCAATGGTAAAACCAAAATCAGCTGAAAGCGATGAGGTAAAACCTGTTGAAAAAACAGTACCTGAAACAGAAGAGGCTAAGCCTGATACGGAGCAGGTTACTGCAAAGCCCGGGTTTAAGCCACGTTTTAACGTAGCAATGATGAAGCCAAAGCCTGTGGATGGTGATGCTACACCTGCTGAAAAAACGACGCCCGAAGCCGAAGAAACGAAACCCGATACTGAACAAGCTCCTGCAAAACTTGGATTTAAACCACGCTTCAACGTGGCGATGATGAAGCCCAAGCCGACTGAGAATGAGCCTATAGCAGAAGATAAATCTAAGATTAAATCAGAATCAGAAAGTATACCGGAAACGGAGGTTTCATCCACCAAACCGGCTTATAAACCCCGTTTTCAGGCAGGGATGGTAAAACCTAAGCCTGTTGAAAATGAAGTTAAACCCGAAGAAAAGCCAGAGGACAAGCCCGAAGTACCCTCAGCTGATGAGCCGGCTGCTAAACCTGCTTATAAGCCGAAGTTCAATATGAAAAATATCCCACCTAAGCCTAAAGAGGAAGAATAGATAAGTATTTATTGGTGTCCTTCTAAATGTGTATTGCAGTATAAAAAATAATCTTTTTATACTGTTTTGTCATTCTGAGCGATAGCGAAGAACCTGTTCTTCAATTTGCATAGTTTAACAATAGATCCTTCGCTATCGCTCAAAATGACAAATTTTTGCTGATACGTAGATAAGAAATATCTGATTATTTACTATGCGAAAATAACCAGCTTAACAAATCAGGCTCTTTAAAGGCGTAGTCCCAGCTGTTGTGATCAACACCCTGGTAAAGGGTAAACTTAGGGTCGCCGCCCGCTTCTTTAATGGCTGCTACGATTACTTCGGAATGATCTGCCGGGACAACACTATCCTTGCTGCCGTGGAATATCCATAAAGGTACCTTTTTAGCATATTTTTTAGCGTTAAGCGTGTTATCGCCGCCGGCAATAGAAAATGCCGCCGCGAATATTTTAGGCTCTCGACCAATGATCTCCAATGTGCCCATGCCTCCCATGCTTAAACCACCAATATAAACGCGGTGTTTATCAACAAAGGGTTTATCCAAAAACTGATCGACCAAGCCCATTAACAAACTCATGGCAATGGTTGGTTGCTCATTTACCTGGAAAACGAATCTCCTTTTCTGCGTAGCCGGGTCAGTTTCCTGCTGTACGTTTGACCAGTAGCTGTTAGCAGGACATTGCGGGAAAACTATAATGGCTTCATATTTTTCGCGGACGCTATCCTGTAAAAGGCGCGATGGGCCGTATTTTAACTGCGCTTCGTTATTATTGCCGCGCTCGCCCGAACCGTGCAGAACAAAAAGTAGCGGATATTTTTGATTCGGATTAAAATGTTTTGGGAATAATAAGCGGTAAGGTAATGTATCGCCTTTCATGGCAAAACTGCCTCTGTCAAAAGATGATAGATCCTGTGAACGTGCTGAAAAAGAAAATGCTAAGAGCAAGCTTAGCATTCCTATAATAAATTTAATGTGGCTCATTGGCTGTGTTTATGATCTGTTTTGTTAGTGAAAACAAATCTAACGCCTTTTGATTTACATTGTTTAATATTTTTTATTGAACGGATTAAAAGAAGTAATCTTAAAGATTATATTGTATTGTCATTTCTCGCTATCGTTCGAAATGACAATGAAGTGGTTATTTACTTTTTTGCCAGTTCGGGGCTTTCAAAGCCAAGCTTTTTAAGACCGTTCTGTATCTCCGGGCAGCTCATGAATAATTTCCATAGCAGACCGGTACGGTAGTTCTCAATCATTACTATGATCGGACCCTGGTCAATGGCCAGGTATGATTTGCCATACCAGTTGTGCGATTCACTGAAAGCATCTGTAAAACCATATTCACCCCATATCTTATCGCCCATGTCATAATAAAAATGACGTAAAGCTTTCATGGAATATTCAGGTGTATACGGAAATGCCGAAAGCGCCGCTGTTGGGGTTATCACTCCCAAATCATTAGTTGGTGAGTGCGCATTGTAGCCTTCAAAGTTATCACTGGCGGTCAGTCCCCAGCAGTTTTCACCGTAGCCTTTAAACTTTTTCGGATTATCAACACAGTAGGCATGATTAATCAACGTGTGGTTTTTATTTTGCTCCCAGTAATCAGCATACTGATCCTTTAGTCCTTTAGGGTTTAAACCCAGGAAAGAATATTGTGAAAAGAATAGCGGGCCACCATAATCAAAACCTAAAGGCAGTTTAATGCCATAAAAAGTTTTACCGTTCTTAAAAAAATCACTTTGAGCCCAGCCGCGGTGATAAACATCTGCACTAACCGGGTAACGATTGGCCGAGGCAGCCAGTACATACGTGATCAGGCACTCATTAAAGCCATGTATAGGGAAGTTCATAGCCCAGCCATTATTGGGCGACCAGTGCCAATATAATGCGTCGCGGCCATCACGGGTGTACCAGTTCCATTCCATTTCGCCCCACATCCAGTTAATTACATCGCGTATATGTTGTTCTTGCGGTGTGCTGGCAGTAAAGTACTGCCTTGCACAAAGCAAACCCTGGAAAAGGTAAGCCGATTCCACAATATCACCACCATCATCTTTACGGCCAAAGCGAATTACTTTCCCGGTTTCGCCATTCATCCAATGCGGAAAAGCACCGTGAAAAGAATCGGCTTTGTATAAAAAGTCGACGATCTTGATCATGCGGTTAACCGCTTGTTCATGACCGATCCATTTACGGCTATCGGCTACAATAAGGGCCATAATACCAAAGCCAGAACCGCCTGTAGTAACTACCTCATCACCATAATCAAAAGATTTGTTGCTGCGTTCGCGGGCCAGTCCGCTCACCGGATGGCCAAAGTCCCAGAAATAACGGAACGTTTGGCGTTGTACCACATCAAGCAGTGCATTATCGCTAAGGTTTTTAATAATGCCAACCGGTTTAATGGTATCGGTGTTATTTGCTACTGGCTTTTTAGCCATACAGTAAATAGCAAACAGCAATAAAACTGGAGTTAAAAAGAGTTTTTTCATGAAAAATGATTGTATATGTATTCGCTTAGCCGGTTTTAAGGAGAGTGTTTTAAAAGGCTGCCAGCCAAAGTGGCCGGCAACCTTAACTTAAATCAATCCAACTAAATTAATATCCTGGGTTTTGTTTTAGCCTGCCCCCGCTTAAGTCAATTTGCGTTTGAGGGATAGGGAACAAAGCGTTTTTAGCATTCCATGATTTACCATGAGCAGCAAAGGCAGCAGCGGCACGACCGGGTTGCACAGCATCCTGGCGAACGATGTCAAAGAAACGGTCATGTTCTTCGGCCATTTCCACGCGGCGTTCATGCCATATGCTTAATAACGAAGCGCTGGCAGCAGGCAATCCGGCACGTGTACGCACCAGGTTAAGGTCTGTGGTAGCTTCGCCGGCACGGCCAATTTGGAAGGCTGCTTCAGCGTTAATCAGGAGAATATCTGCATAGCGTAAAATGCGTACCTGTTTTGGTAAACGGTCTGTGTTGCCACCGCAATTGTCTTCCGCGGTACGGCTATGATAGGCCTTATAGCTGTAGGTTCCGTTTTGAACAGAATCCCGACTCGGAATGCGGAAACCATCCCAAAGTACGGTTCCATGATCTTGTATGGTAATTACGGTTGCCGCTTTACGGACGTCGTTAGCTTCGTATTCATTTAATAAGCTTGTTGATGGGTTATTAAAACCAAAGCCCAGATCGGCCCAGCCAAACTTACCACCGGCACGCGGACCTTGTGATACGGTATATAAATTAATACCGGCGGAACAATCTTTGTTTATACCGGCTTGAATCTCAAAAATAGATTCACTGTTATTATTACCGCCATCGCCATTAATAGCTCTCTGGCGCCATATCAGCGAATAATCCTTAACCAGGGTGTACTTGCCGCCATCCATAACAGCCTTTGAAAGGTCATAGGCTTTTTGGTAATTTTTCATGTACAGGTAAACTTTGGCTTCTAAAGCTTGTGCTGCACTTTTAGTGGCACGGCCTACATCTGTAGCGCCTTTATCGGGCAGGTTAGTAACTGCAAAATCAAGATCGCTTACAATAAATTTATAAATATCATCGGCGGTTGCACGGGTTTGATATTTATCCTGATTGGCTTCGCTTGCCAATGGAACTTTATCAAGCAAGGGTACACCGCCATATAAACGCACCAGGTTAAAGTAAAAATAAGCTCTTAAAAAGCGGGCCTCACCAATAAGTGCGTTTTTGGTAGTCGCATCAAATTGTGCATTTTGCAACTTGTCGAGTGCCTGGTTTGCACGGGCTATACCTTGATAGTGACCTGTCCAAACGTTATTGATAACGCCATTTGATGGTGAGGTGGTCAAGTTATCAATTTGCAATGCATCACCATAATCATCTGGCGAGCTCCCTTTATCGGCATCATCAGATGCTATATCAGTCATGATCACAAATTGAAAACTATCAATATCAGGATCAAAGCCGCCTATATAAAATACGTTATAAATACCTGTTACCAGGTTTTTAGCTGCATTGGGGTCTTTGGCAATATCATCCTCAGTTATTGCCGCCTGAGGGTTAACATCCAAATAGTGTTTACATGCACTGAGTGTAGCTGTTAAAGTAAGCAGGCAAACGGCTATGATGTTTAATTTTTTATTATATATCTTTTTCATAATAATGAAGATTAAAATTGAAGGTTCACGCCAAGTGCAAAAGTGCGGGTTACCGGATAGTTGGTATTATCGATACCAGCCTCAGTAATGCCGGTGTTAACATCGTTGTTAAATAACTCCGGTGATGAACCGCTGTAGCGTTTTAAAGTGAACAGATTTTGTGAGGTTAGATATACCCTTAACCTTGAAATATTAGCACGTTTAAGCAAAGCCGATGGGATGGTATACCCAACAGAAAGGTTATTTAAACGCAGGTAAGCTCCTGATTCAATAAAATAAGTTGAGGGAGGGGTTGATGAAGTAATTACGTTTGGATCGGTATTGGATGGTTTGGCAGTAGTGAAACGGCTGTTTGCATAGCCAGCCTCAATGTTGTCATTTTCACTACCCCGTGAATTCTTTTTACCGTTGTAAATCTTGTTACCCCAGTTTCCGCTGAAATCGGCACTTAAATCAAAGTGATTGTAGTTAATACCAAAGTTAAAACCTCCGTAGTATTTAGGCTGATAAGAACCTGCATAAACCCTATCGTCAGAATTGATCACGCCGTCTTTGTTG
>NZ_JBCECK010000189.1:0-8476 GCF_039207105.1 Mucilaginibacter sp. | reverse complement strand
CCTGAGCTAAAACGGTAGCAGTAGTAGTACCATCACCTGCAATATCAGCAGTTTTTGATGCAACTTCTTTAACCATTTGGGCACCCATGTTTTCTAAAGCATCTTTCAGTTCGATCTCTTTAGCAACAGTAACACCGTCTTTAGTGATGGCTGGTGAACCAAATTTTTTATCAATAATTACGTTTCTGCCTTTAGGACCTAAAGTTACTTTAACCGCATTAGCTAAAATATCAACACCGCGTTTTAAGGCGTCGCGTGCTTCAACATTGTATTTAACTTGTTTTGACATGTCTTTTCTTAGTTTTGAATTAATGAATTATTGAATTACTGATTTTCAGTTATATGGTATTCAATAATTATCTTCGTGTTTAAATTTTAAATTGGAATTATCGACTTTACAGGAGGATTCAATAAATCAATCCTTCAATAATTCAACGATTAATTTACAGTACCGCGTAAATATCAGATTCGCGCATAATTAAATACTCTCTGCCTTCGTAAGTAATTTCGGTACCTGCGTATTTTCCGTATAAAACCTGGTCACCAACTTTTACAGTTAAAGGCTCATCTACCTTACCATCGCCAACGGCAACAATAGTTCCACGCTGAGGTTTTTCTTTAGCGGTATCCGGGATAATAATTCCCGAAGCGGTCTTCTCTTCGGCAGCTGCAGCTTCCACTACAACTCTGTCTCCGATTGGTTTAATGTTTAATGACATAGTTATAACTGTTTATTTTATTTAAGTTTCAAGTGCAAGCCTCATCAATTATGCCAAGCAAACACAATGGCAAATATTGACAGGTTAAACTGTTGTAATGTCAGCTAAAAGTTATTTTGGTTTTTACGCTTAACACTATTTTAATACAGCCTGTGCCATCATGGCAGTTTGCTTATTCAGCAAAAAGGGCTCTGGAAAGCATTCCAAAGCCCTTTTTATTTATACTTTTTAATTAATAATTATTTAGCCGGTTTATCAGCAGGCTTGTTTGCAGGTGCAGGAGCCGGAATAGTAATTGGCGCGCTTGCAGGTGCTGATGGTTTTGAAGCTTTTTCAATCTGGTTACGTAAAGCAGGATTATCACTGCCTTCGCTGCCACCTTTAGTAGCCACGTTAATAGCTAATGATAAAACCATAACGGCGATGGCCAATACCCAGGTACCTTTTTCTAAAAAATCGCCGGTTTTTTGTACACCCATTAGTTGCGATGAGCTTGAAAAATTTGATGACAAGCCTCCGCCTTTAGGGTTTTGAATAAGAACGATAAGCCCTAAAAGGATGCAAACGATAATGGTAATAAGGATTAAAACTAAATACATTTCTTTATATTAATTGGTTTTCTTTTCTAATTGTTCAATTTGGATGGCAAAGTAACGGCTTTTTTCCGGAAATTTCAACATCAATTTTTTATAGGTAGCTATTGCTTTGTGATATAGCATCTGATCTGCATATATCTGTGCCAGCGTTTCGCTTACCAGCTCATTTCTGTCTTCAGAGCTTTTCTTGGCTTTGTTTTCATTATCCAGTTTATCTATAGCAGGCGGACGTATCTGCGGCTCTTCCTGTATAAACCTGTCAATAATGATATCTTCTTTCCTCCTTATTTCGGGTACATCGCCGGGCTGGGCCGTTTTTTCAAGCTCCTCCAGTGACCGTACATGGAAAATATTTTCAAAATACTGTTGCTGCAAGGCATCTGAAGCTTGCTCCTTTAACTCTTGTGCCTGCGCCTGGGCAGGACCAACAGGAGTGGCTAACTGCGGACTTGCATATGGTTGATAAGTCGCGGCATATTCCCGGCGTGTTTTATCAAGCCACCACATGAAAGTATAAGGCATTTTTTCATCATTATACTTAGATACGTCATGGCTTTCGGCGCCAGTATCAGTACGAAGTTCGGTCTCAATAGATACTTCGTCCTCTTTTGCTACTTCAATATTATTTTTTTGATCAGCGGCGGAGTTATCGAAAACAAAGTAATCGCTACCGGCTATACTGCCAATGATCCAGTCTTCCGATTCAAGGTTTAAATCAGGCTCGTTTGCCCTGTCCTTTTCCTCAAATACCGGAGTACTGCTATTGGTTTCCGCTTCTGCACTGTGACCTGTAAAACTGATATTCTCAATACCTACAATTTCGTCATATACTTCATCGTCAATATTGTGTTCAGGGTGCTCTGAAATTATCTGTGCATAATCAGCCGCTGGTTGCTCCTCAGTGGCTATTGTAGTATTTTCAGCAATTACAGGCTGAATCGGTTCGATTTCACTTTCCGCAGTTTGGTCTGTTCCCGCTGATTCTGTTATTTCAGATACCGGGTCAATGCTAAAATAGTTTTCGCTTCCCGGGGATAGCTCCTGATCCGGCTTAGAACCCACATCATGGTTATGACCCACAATTTGTTCGGGCGATACAACAGCAAGGCTATCAATATCATTAATAAGCTTATATAAGGAGTGAGGCTCAAAATAAACAGCGGCAGTTTGTTTCAATCCATTATCGCGGTTAGCATGTGCAAGCAGGGCGTGCAATATCCCGCTTTGCGGAAACTCGTTAACAAGTTGCTGCAAATCATTGCTGTATATTTGCCCCGTATTGGTGGGGTTAGCCAGCAATTCCAGTAATATTTCGTTCTGCCTGTTATTCAAATCTTGATCCACGTGGTTGAAAGTACGAATTGCCTACCAATTAGAAAAGGCTTTGTTAAAAATATCTTCTGTTAACTGTTTAACGATCTCCTGTATCAGGTTTTGCTCCTGCGAACCTATATCTCCCCTGAAATTGGCAAACCTGGTAAAGCTTTCATCAAAGCTAATTTTCTTATCAGCATCATAAGCAAACTTCACCTTTACGGTAATGCTTAACCTGTTGGCATCAGCAATAGGTGCCACATTGCTTGCCACTGCCTCAATAGATACCGGTGCTATGCTGTAACCCGTAATACTGCCTGAAATAATAGCGTCAGCTTCGCCACGGCTAATACTTAAGCGGCTTTGGCTACGTATCCTATCCTTCAAGCCTTCGGTAAATACCTGGCTTAAATTATTAACTACAAGTGGCGCGGTATTTTCAAAAAACTGTACATTAACAGTTTTCAAAGCCGGCGGAATTGTGTTGTTTTTGAGGGTATAGCAGGATGATAAAAGTAAGCTTAACGAACAAACGATAGTAACTCCTAATATTTTTTTCATTAATTTATAAGTTTAGCTCTTTTATTTTCCTGTACAATGTTCTTTCAGATATACCTAACTCATTGGCTGCCAGCTTACGCTTTCCTTTGTGTTTTTTTAATGCCTTACGTATCAGGTCTGATTCTTTTTCAATCAGCGACAGCGATTCTTCTACCTCCTCAGCCTCATGTGTTATATTGTACGAATCAACATTGGCATTGGTGGTATTGCTGCTATTAGTGGTATTAACGGGCTGCTGCAAAGTAAATTGCGTTTCAGGAGAACTTGGCAATTCTATATCCCTGTATAACTGGTTAAGCGTTTGTGAATGATTGCTGTAATTAGCAGCTACCCCGCCATGTTCAATAATATCGGCTACCAGCTTTTTTAATTCCACCATATCGCGCTTCATATCAAACAGCACTTTATACAATATATCTCTTTCAGAGAAATCTTCTTTTGGTTGATTATCCAACCGCATAGGTAAATTGCGGTTTCCTGTCTCATGCGGAATATAGGTAAGCAAAGTTTGGGCGGTTATAATACGATCCCGCTCTAATACAGCTAATTGCTCAGCCATATTTTTAAGCTGCCTTACGTTACCCGGCCACGAGTAGTTAATTAATACCTGCTGCGCTTCGTCATCAAGCTGGATAGGCGGTGTGCGGTATTTATCAGTAAAATCAGAGGTAAATTTTCTGAAAAGCAGGTAAACATCCTCTTTCCTGTCGCGTAGGGGCGGTATCCTCAGCGGAACGGTATTTAAACGATAGTAAAGATCTTCCCTGAATTTTCCGCTTTTTACAGCATCATACACATCCACATTGGTAGCTGCTATCACCCGCACGTTAGTTTTCTCCACTTTTGAAGAGCCTACCTTTATATATTGGCCTGATTCAAGCACCCGAAGCAAACGTGCCTGGGTACCCAGGGGCATTTCAGCTATCTCATCCAAAAAGATAGTACCGCCATTTACGGTTTCAAAATAACCTTTACGCTCCCCTACAGCACCGGTATAAGCGCCTTTTTCGTGCCCGAATAATTCCGAATCGATAGTACCTTCCGGAATAGCGCCGCAGTTTACCGCAATAAATGGCCCATGCTTGCGCGGACTCATTTGGTGAATGATCTGCGAAAACACTTCTTTACCACTACCGCTTTCTCCTGTTATTAGTACCGAAATATCGGTAGGCGATACCTGATTGGCAATATTTATAGCCCGGTTAAGCAAAGGCGAATTGCCAATGATACCGAAACGCTGTTTTATTTCTTGTATATCCATTTGATAAAAAGAATCAAGAGATTAGAGTCAAGAATCAAGAGAAGTCTCCGGCTTTAATATGTGCTCTCTAAATGAAAAAATCATTCGCTGAACTTTCCCTACTAACTCCATAAATTCTCTCAATTTATTTATCGACCCATAATTTCTTCGTTCACAAATTAATAATTGTGTCTCCAACTCATAAGATGATGAGATGGAAACGGACAAGAATTCTGCAAAATGCTTACTTGTTGTCTTCCCGGAGCCATCGGCTATGTTTGAGGGAATGGAGCATGAACATTTGTTTATTTGATCAATCAAATTGTAACGTTCATTAGCAGGTAAGTCTTTTCCATATTCAAAAATCAAGTCTGTCAAATCCATTGCCTTTTGCCATACTTTCAAATTCTTAAAATTATGCCGCATACCAATCTCTTGTATCTTGATTCTAACTTCTTGCCTCTATCTACTAAACTACTTTCCCTATCAAAGTAGCCGACGTAGTTCTTTCAATCAGCACATTCACATATTCGCCGGGTTTGTAGTTATCACCAACCGGGAATATCACCATAGCATTCTGATCGCTGCGGCCGCAATAGTCTTTATCTGCTTTTTTAGAGTAGCCTTCAATCAATACCTTTTCTACTTTACCTATACGTGCCTGCATCCGGTAAAAAGAATATTCCTGCTGCTTGGCTACGATCTGCGCCAGGCGGCTTTGCTTTACTTCTTCGGGTATGTCATCTTTATAGCGCTTGGCGGCTAAAGTGCCCGGTCTTTCGCTGTATTTAAACATGTAGGCAAAATCGTACTTTACGTAATCCATCATGCTTACCGAATCGTTATGCTCTTCATCTGTTTCAGAGCAAAAACCGGTGATCATATCGGTTGATATCGCGCAATCCGGAATAATACGGCGTATGGCATCTATCCTGTTGATGTACCATTCCCGATCATACGTACGGTTCATCATTTCCAGTATGCGGCTGTTGCCCGATTGTACCGGAAGGTGAATATAGTTACAGATGTTGTCGTATTTATTGATGGTATACAACACATCGTCGGTAATATCTTTGGGATGCGAGGTTGAGAACCTAACCCGCAACTCCGGACTGATCAAGGCAACAAGTTCCAGTAAATTGGCAAAGTTAGTAGTCTCCGCTGATGATGCCTCTGCATTAGGTGTTTCAGATTCGGCGGTGGCATTCCATTTATAAGAATCCACATTCTGGCCTAACAAAGTAACCTCACGGTAGCCTTTGTTAAACAAATCTGTACATTCCGCTACTATCGACTGCGGATCGCGGCTGCGTTCGCGACCACGGGTAAAAGGTACCACGCAAAACGAGCACATGTTATCGCATCCGCGCATAATAGATACAAACGCGTTTATACCGTTGCTGTTTAAACGCACCGGACTAATATCTGCATAAGTTTCTTCACGGGATAGCAATACGTTTACCGCTTTTTGACCACTATCAACCTGATCTATCAAATTAGGCAGATCACGATATGCATCAGGACCAACTACTACGTCAACCAGTTTCTCTTCTTCTAAAAACTTTGATTTTAAACGCTCGGCCATACAACCCAGCACACCTACTACCAAACCCGGATTTTTAACTTTTGAAACCGTAAATTCTTTTAAACGGTTACGCACGCGCTGCTCCGCGTTTTCGCGAATAGAGCAGGTATTTATAAAAATAACATCAGCTGCATTATGATCGGCAGTAGTTTCAAAACCCTGCTCTGATAATATAGAAGCCACAATTTCACTGTCTGAAAAATTCATGGCGCAACCATAACTTTCAATATAAAGTTTGCGGCCGTTGTTTTTACCGGTCACAGGCTCCAAAACTAAAGCCTCGCCCTGCCTGCTCTCATCGTGTGTTTTATCCGGGATAACCAAATCCATCATTCATTAAAAATTAGTTTGCAAAAATACATAAAATTTAAATACCCAAATGACATATTGGCAGTATTTAACAAAATCAAAGTTTTATTGTTATATTCCTGAACTTATACCGTGGTTTAGCAATAAGCGTGAGGTTTATAGTAACAATCAGGCCTGAAAAGGCGTTAAACCAAAACAAACAATTATAAACCAAGAAAAGGAACCAGGTAAATGGAGCTTAAGTTTTTAAAGCGCAGGTGGCAAAAGATTGTCTTTAAATTTGTACTGATACCCGTTGTAATTATTTTTCTCCTGGCTTTGGTTATTAACCAATATTGGTCGCCAATTTTAGCCAATAAGGTGCATGATGTTGTTTTAAACAGCAGCGACGGTTTATATAAAGTTGATTTTTCTGATGCTGAACTGCATGTTTTGGAAGGCAAGATAACCCTGTACAACATTACCCTGAAACCCGATACGGATGTTTACAATCAGAAAAAGAAACAACACCTGGCACCCAACAACCTGGTTGAACTGCGGGTAAAAAAATTAATGCTCCTGAATGTACACCCTTTAGGTTTATACTTCAGGCATAAATTAAACATAGGGAAGATCATTTTAAATGAGCCCGAAGTAAATATAAGCTATCAGCTTAATCATACTAAAGATACTGTAGTGAAAGACCACCGCACGGCCTGGCAAAAAATCTCCAAAAGCCTGCGGTCTATCCACGTTGGCCAGATATTATTGAACGATGTAAAGTTTAAATACCAGGATTACTCAGGCAATAAGGTAGCCATATCTGAATTGAAAGAGATGAACCTGAACGCTACCGATCTGCTTATTGATTCGGCAACACAAACAGACAGATCGCGCCTGCTTTACTGTAAGGACATTGTAACTGAACTCAATAACTATACCGGCAAAACACCCAGCGGGCTATATACCTATAAGATCAAATATCTTAAACTTTCAACGCTCACATCTAAACTTTATATTGAAGGTATGCACCTGGAGCCTGCTAAAACCGGGGTATTTTTTAATAAAAGCCAGCATGACCGTTTCGGTTTAAATATTGATACGTTGCAGCTTAACCATTTTGATTTTTTAACCTATCATAAATATCGGCGGCTAACTGCTACGAGCCTTGAATTAAACAGGGGAGTACTACGAGTATTCAGTAATCCTAATGGCAAAAAAGACCCGGCAGTTGATAAAGTAAATACCTTCCCTCACATGATGATCAGGAAAGTAGGTACCGATCTGCGTATAGATACTGTTCGCCTCCGTAATTTTGACATAGAGTACTCTGAGCTCAACAAAAAATCAAATAAAATTGGCACCATCACTTTCAACAATACTAGGGGACATTTTTATAATTTAACCAATGACGATGAAGCTCTTGCCAAAAACAACATCACCAAGGTTCAGCTTACCACCTACTTCATGAACCACGGCCGGCTCGATGTGCAATTCAATTTTAACGTAACCGATAAAAATGCTGCTTTTACTTACAAGGGAACTTTGGGCAAAATGGATCTGGAAGTAATTAATCCGGCAACCATGCCATTGGCTATGGTTAAAGCAACGTCGGGTACGGTTAAAGAACTAAATTTTGATATACAAGCTAACAGCCAGGTGTTTAAAGGCAAGGTTAATTTTTTATACAATGACCTAAAAGTAAACATATTCAAAGCTGATACAGCTAATGATCGCCTAAAAAAGCGTTCCATCATATCCATATTGGCCAACTTGTTTGTCATAAAACACAACAACCCCGATAATCCCGGCGAGGCTGCACGTTCGGCCAATGTTGTTTATCCCCGCCCTAAGGATTCCCCGTTCTTTAAAACCATGTGGAAAGCGCTTCTTGAAGGTATAAAACCATGTGTTGGCTTTGATGATAAAAAACAAAAAGAAACCAAAGACCGCATAGAAGAACATCAAAAAAACAAAAAAGACAGGCTTAATAAAAAAGCTGAACGCAAAAAGCGCAAAGCGGCACGCAAAAAGGAAAAAGAGCTTAAGGATGCTAAGACAAAACAACAGGCATCTACTGCAACAACAGTTTAAGGTTGATACCAAAATTGGTAAAGGCCGTATTAAATTTTTTCGAGGTAAAAGGTCTTTTTAATTTTGAATAATAAAACAA
>NZ_JBCECK010000188.1:0-8505 GCF_039207105.1 Mucilaginibacter sp. | reverse complement strand
AGTTATAATTTCTGCCTTAGTCATATCTGATTTACTTTTATTTAATTATATAAATACTTAACTGTTTTGGGGTTGCAAAAGTATCGCTTTATAATTTAAGTGCGAAATATTTGTCTGTTTTTTTTTAATACCAATGTAAAACGTACATTATCGTTACAAAGTATAAGGTAAACTGCTAATAATTAAAGACAAACCAGTAAGCTCCTATACCCTGTACGGAATACACCATGTGCCCCTAAAATGCGCCTGTTCAAAGGTTATAAATTACCTCCATAAAAGCCTGGAAAAACTCCATAAAACCACCACTTGAACTATCTTTTTACACATAAATGTCAGTGTTCGGAGTCCGATGTTGAAAACCTTTAGTCTTTTAACCTTAAGCCTCCGTATTTTTACACCTGATGAATTTTACCGACGAGTTGGTACAATGGTACCTGGAAAACAAGCGCGATCTGCCCTGGCGTAATACTACAAATGCTTATATCATATGGCTTTCTGAAATTATTTTGCAGCAAACGCGGGTAGAACAAGGTCTGCCCTATTTCAACCGCTTTTTGGAGCGATATCCAGACGTAAGCAGTTTCGCCGCGGCTGATGAGGATGAGGTACTTAAATTATGGCAGGGCCTGGGTTACTACTCCCGTGGGCGCAACATGCTTAAAACGGCACTCCTGGTGCAAGAACAATATCATGGCGTATTCCCAAGCAGCTATAATGAACTGATTAAGCTTAAGGGTATTGGCGAATATACTGCCGCAGCTATAGCATCGTTTTCTGCCAATGAGGCCAGGGCTGTGGTTGATGGTAACGTATACCGTGTACTTGCCCGGTACCTCGGAGTATATGAGCCGATCAACTCTACCACAGGTAAAAAAACGTTCCAGAATCTGGCCAACGATTTTCTTAATAAGAAAAATCCAGCTTTGCACAATCAGGCCATGATGGAGTTTGGCGCTATGCTTTGCAAGCCCAAAAATCCGGGATGCGGAATTTGCCCGGTACACTTAAATTGTTACGCTTTTAAAAATAATGCCACAACGGTTTTACCGGTTAAATTAAAAACAGTAAAAGTGCGGGAACGCTTTTTAAATTATTTTTTAATAACCGATGGCGATACCGTTTTAATGAACAAAAGGGGCGATAAGGACATCTGGGCCAACATGTACGATCTCCCGCTGGTTGAAACCGAGGATTTATTACCAGTACATGAATTAAAAAATTTGTCGCAGGTAAAAGAAATTTTTGGCCCGGATATGGAATTATCCGAAAATTTAGTACCCGTTCAGAAGCATATTCTTACCCACCAGCGGCTTTATATAAGACTGATCAAAACAACATCAAAACCAATTAAACTACAACAAAACTGGTTTTACGCCAAGGTTGAAAATCTTCAAAACCTGGCATTGCCCAAAGCTATTTTTATATTAGTAAAAAATATTTTTAATTTATAAAAGAATTATCCGTTATTTTATGGCATGTCTGGAATTAATAAAGTAATACTTGTAGGTCATTTGGGAAAAGATCCTGAAACGCGAATTTTAGAGGGCGGGGTGTCCGTAACCAGTTTTCCGCTGGCCACCTCAGAAACTTATAATAAGGATGGCCGAAAAGTTGAACAAACCGAATGGCATAACATTGTAATGTGGCGCGGACTTGCCGATATGGCGGCCAAATACTTGCAAAAAGGCAGACTGGTTTATATAGAAGGAAAACTGCGTACCCGCTCATTTGAAGACAAGGAAGGAGTGAAAAAATACACCACCGAGGTTGTAGCCGAAAACTTTACCCTGCTTGGCCGTAAAAGTGATTTTGACGGCGATCAACGGGCAATCTCAAGATCTGCCGATACTTTTTTTAATGGTTCAAACAATAATGGTACAATTGATAATGACCCTGCCTATTGATATAAATCTATACCAAACCAAATCATATTAAACAACAAAGCCCGGCATTAACTTGCGGGCTTTGCTTATTTTTATGTGTCTATCTGCTACCCGGCGGGCAGTATTGTTTTAAGTAACGGGTAAATAAAGTTTTCAGGTGCAGGTTGGTACCTTCTCCTTCTGAAATACTATGCGTACGGTTAGGGTACGACATGAGCTCAAATTGCCGGTTGTATTTTACCAGTTCATTGATCAGCTCTTCGGCGTTTTTATAGTGTACGTTATCGTCACCTGTACCATGTATGTACAATAGGTTGCCGCGCAGATTTTTGGCATAGGTAATGGGCGATCCTTTAATGAAAGCAGCACGACCTTCCGCATCAACCGGAACGCCCATATACCGCTCCTGATATATGTTATCATAGGTTAACTGATCTCCAACAGCAGCTACAGCAATACCTGTTTTATAAATGTCGGGGTACTGGAACATCAGGTTTAGGGTTGATGAGCCACCGCCACTCCATCCATGTACAGCTATCCTGGTCGAGTCAACAAAAGGCCATTTTAGTATCTCTTTAGCGGCCATAGCCTGGTCGCGGATATTGATGATACCAATATTTTTATAAATAGCCTTGCGCCAGGCAGTGCCCTTCGGTGCCGGGGCTCCACGGCCTTCAACAGACATATAGATGTATCCATCATCGGCCATGCTGCCAGCGTACAGCCTGTTGTTACCTGCTCCCCAGGTATCGGTAACGGTTTGCGAAGCGGGTTCGCCATAAACTATGAACACAACCGGGTATTTTTTATGCGGATCAAAATTGCTTGGCTTTTTCATCCAGCCATCCATTTCAATACCGTCGACGGTTTTTACTTTAAAAAATTCGGTTTTGTTTTGAGCCTCTTTATTTAAAGCCACTACCGTACCGCCAATATGTTTATGAGCAGGCAGTGTAACCACCTCGCTAACCGGAGGCGTGTAACTGTTTGAAAAGTTGTGCAGGGCTACTTTTCCATTCGGTGAAATATCATAGCTATGCGTTCCGGGTTCATCTACCGGCGAAACACGCTCGGGCTTTGTACCACCAGTAATTTTAATGCGGTACAAATATTTCTGGGTGGCATTATCCGGCGAGGCCATAAAATAAATATATCCCGATGCCTCATCGATTAAGTTAATGCTGATCACATCGTAATTGCCCGGGGTGATCAGGCTTTCTTTACCCTCACGGCTAATACGGTAAATATGTTTCCAGCCATCTTTTTCACTTACCCACAAAAAATCTTTTCCTTTATTTACCCATTCCCATCCGGTTGGATCGCCTGCATTCCAGCGCTCTTTTCCGTCAATCCAGGCATTGCTTTTTTCTTCGCGGATCATTCGGGCGGTGCCATTTGATACGTTACCGATAAATACCCGGCTCTCTGTTTGCGCACGGTTAAGTTGCTCCAGGATAATTTCATTGGAGTTCAGCGTCCATTCCATTCTCGGTATATAATGCTGCACCGCATCGCCGGGAGTATTTATCCAGTTGGTTTTACCGGTGCTAATATCTACTACCCCTACCTTGCACGAGCTTGGATCCTGCCCGGCTACCGGGTATTCTACCGGTACTACATAAGGATAAATAGAATCGGTAGTGTTCAGCATCAGGTAGCTTTTGATCTTCGTAGCATCAATTTGCCAGTAGGCTATCGACTTGCTATCCGGCGACCAGCGAAAACCATCGCGACAGCCAAATTCTTCTTCATAGGCCCAATCAAAAGTACCGTTAATGAGCTTGGTGCTACCATCGGTTGTTAATTGCTTAACAGAGCCATCGGCCAGGTTTTCTACATAAATATTATGGCCGCTCACATAAGCAGCTTTCAAACCATCGGGGGAGAATTTAGCAAACATTAATGATGATGCAGGCAGGCTTTTACCCAGCTGCCAAAGCTTTTTGCTGCCGGTATCGTACACCCAATAATCGCCGCGGGTATCATAACGCCAAACTTTTTTAGTATTGGTATTGATAAGCACCTTTTGCCCGTCGGCAGATAGGGTGAATCTTTTAACACCTATGTATTGCTGCCCTTGCGGGGTCAGCATTTCTTTACTTATCCAGAGTGTTTTTTTGTTGGTATCTCGGGTATCCAGTATCCTGATGCCATCATCAGTGATTTTGTAGTATTGATAGCCGTCTTTTGTCCAGTGTTGTGGTGCAGACCGTTGCGCATTTGCTGTATACCCGGCCAAAATGAGCAATACAGTTGTAAGGAATAATGATCCCGAACGAAAAAAATTCATATACGATGTGTTTTAATTAGATTGCGGCCAAATTGTACAATTAAGTAAAGCCGCGGTAAATTTTGCATTAAATTAGCACATTCAAGCGCCTAAAAATTCTGTGTAATGAAAAAAATACTCCTTTTGCTACTTATTTCCATTTCATTTAGCACAATAACGCAAGCCCAACATGCAGACAGAAGCAAGTTTATAAAAGATAGTCTTGACTTTTATATAAGCCGAGCCCTCACCAACTGGCGCGTGCCGGGTGTTGCGGTTTGTATTGTAAAAGACAATAAAATAGTGCTGGTAAAGGGTTACGGCATCAAAGAGCTTGGCCTGCCCAACCCTGTTGATGTAAACACCCTGTTCATGATTGGCAGTAATACCAAAGCTTTTACTGCTACAGCTTTGGCCATGCTGCAATCCAATAACAAACTATCATTGGATGAAAAGGTAACCAAATACATACCCGAGTTTAAATTGGAGAATAAATTCGCGGGCCAGGAGGCTACCGTGCGCGACCTGCTTTGCCACCGCCTGGGTTTTCAAACTTTTCAGGGAGATTTCACCTTTTACAATACTAACCTTACCCGTCAGCAAGTTATTGCCAAATTAGGCGAGCTTAAAGCCCCTTATGCCTTCCGCACCAAATGGGGATATACCAATGCCGCGTTTTTAACCGCCGGCGAGATCATTCCTCGCGTAACCGGGGGCAAATCATGGGAAGCTTATATTAAAGAGGCCATTTTTGCTCCCCTGGGTATGACCAACTCCCTCACCCTAACTAAAGATCTGCCTAAATCACTTAACCGTACCGTACCCCATACCCTGATTGATGGCCGGTTATCCGCCATCCCTTATTGCCAGTTAGACGGCCTCGCACCTGCAGGCGCTATCAGTTCAACCGCTAATGATATGAGCAAATGGGTGCTGGCCTTATTAAATAATGGCAAGGTAGGCAACCGGCAGGTGATACCACAAGCCGCTATACAGGCCACCCGTGAACCACAGGACATTGTTGGCAGCCAGTATCATTTAACCGGCGAAAATAATTTTGAGCTGTATGGTCTGGGCTGGTTTATTCAGGATTACGCCAATCACCGCCTTGTTATGCACGATGGGGGTGTAAGCGGATACCTATCTTCAGTAACGCTATCACCTCAGGACAATTTGGGTATTGTGATATTGACCAATACCGATCAAAACGTATTCTATGATGCACTGCGCTGGGAAATCCTTGATGCATATTTTGGTCGCAACTACCGCAATTACAGCGATAATATGCTAAAAGAGTACAAAGCAGATGTAAGTACACAACAGGCAGCCGATAAAAAACTGCGCGATTCAGTGTTATTAAACCTGCGCCCGGCATTACCTGCAAATGCCTACACCGGTAAATATACAAATAGCATTTACGGCAGCATGACCGTTAGCCAGGGCGAGAACAACGATCTGGAAATGCGCTTTGAGCATCACCCAACTATGTTTGCCAAACTGCAACCCTTAGGTGGCAACAGGTTTTATGTAACTTTTTCTGACCCTACGCTGGGCAAAGCTGTATTCCCCTTCACCGTATTAAACGGCAAGGTAAGCAGCGTAAAAGTTAAAGTTGCCGACTTTGTAGAGTTTGATCCATATGAATTTAAGAAGGAGTAGGTTGATTTGTGGGGAGTGAGGAGTGGGGAATGAGGAGCATGAATTGGTAATTGATTTAAACTATCTTCGCTCCCCGCACTTCACTCCTCGCTCCCCTCACTCTAATATTTCCCCGATTTATCGTAATTTCAGCGCTGCTAATCAGTTTACATGAAAAAACTACTCTTAACAACTATTACGGCCTTGTTTGCTTCTGTTGCCATTGCGCAGCAGGACGCGCAAAAGGCCATCTATTACGCCATATCGTTCCCTAATGTTCAGCATCATGAAGCTGAGATCGTAATGACCGTTCCTGATGCTCCGCAGGTTTTCAGATTCAGGATGAGCCGCTCGTCTGCCGGTCGCTATGCCACTCATGAGTTTGGCAAAAATATTTACAATGTTAAAGTAACAGATATTCAAGGCAACCCATTGCCTTTTAACCAAATTGAAGGCGACCTGTACGAAGTAGGCCCCCATCCTGCTAATATTAGGGTAAGCTATACCCTGTTTGCCAACTGGACCGACGGTACTTATACCAGTATTGAACCCAGCCATGCCCACCTGAACATGCCCGCTACATTTATATGGGTACTTGGACAGGAAAAACGCCAGGTTAAATTTGAGTTTAACGACCTGGAAAAATATGGCTGGCAAGTTGCTACTCAGCTAAAACACGAAGGCACTAACGTGTATAGCGCCCCCAATTTACAATATATGATGGATAGCCCAACCGAGCTTTCTAACTATAAAGTAACCAGCTGGGACGTGGCCAATAATGGCAAAAGTGAAAAGATCAATTTAACTATACACTCCGATGATGACCAAAGTGTGGTTGATAATTTTGGTAAAATGGTGCAAAAAATGACGCTGGAAGAAAAAGCTATTTTCGGTGAACTTCCCGCTTATGATTATGGCGAGTATACCTTTTTGGCCGATATATACCCTACCACATCAGGCGATGGTATGGAGCACCGCAACTCAACCTGTATTGTTATACCCGTTGAAAAAGTTGCCGGTAATGAGAAAGATTTATTAGGGGTATTTTCGCACGAGTATTTCCATAGCTGGAATGTAAAACGCATCCGCCCGAAATCATTGGAACCATTCAACTTTGAAAAGGCCAACATGAGCAGCGAACTTTGGTTTGCCGAAGGCTTTACCCAGTATTACGGCGAATTGCTGCTTACCCGCTCGGGCTTTAACTCCCTTGATGATTATACCGGCACCCTGGCCGGGCTGATTAATCAGGTATTAAATACGCCAGCCGCTGCAAAATATCCAGCCACCCAAATGAGCCGCTACTCGGTATTTGCCGATGCCGGTGTATCCATCGACCCCAACAACAACGTTAATGATTTTACCAGCTATTACTATTACGGTGGCGCCATTGCCTTGGCTCTTGATCTGCGCCTGCGCAGCGAGTTTAACTTAACGCTTGATGATTATATGCGCCAGGTTTGGCTTGCCCGCGGCAAGGTGATGAAACCTTATACCATTCCCGATCTGCAAACAGATCTGGCCAAGGTGACCAACAACCCCAAATTTGCTGCCGATTTCTTTAACCGCTTTATTTACGGTACCGATAAAAACAATTATGAGGAGTTATTGGGAAAAGCAGGCTTGGTACTGCGCAAGGTCCAGCCGGGCAAAGCATGGGCAGGCTCCCTGGCCTCAACCCCGGGCAGGGGCCGCGCGGGGCAGCAACGTGCAGCAGGCGCCGAAGGCTTACCTATCCTCTCAAGCACCATTATTGGTACACCTGTTTACAAGGCAGGTCTTGACGCGGGCGACATTATTTTGAAAGCCGACGGCCAACCCATTACCGACCCTAAATCATTCAGTAATGTGCTCACCAGTAAAAAACCTGGCGACAAAATCACTGTAAACTATAAAAACCGTACAGGCGCGCACGAAACTACCATAACACTGGAAGAGAGCCCGTACCTGGAAGTGGTTACTTTTGAAAAAGCAGGCAAGCAATTAACTAAGGAGCAGGAAACATTCCGCAATAATTGGTTACAATCAAAAATTAAATAAAAGGCCATGAAAAAAACTTTAGCAGCCCTTGCCTTCATGGCAATCTCGGCGCACAGCTTTGGGCAGGATGTAAACAAGCTCATTGATCAGGATGATGTAACCCGCATCATCAAAACCCTTAGTGCTGATGATATGCAGGGCCGGGCAACCTTTACGCCAGGTATTGAAAAAGCCGCTCAATTTATCGAAAGCGAGTACACCAAAGCCGGCTTAAAGCCATTAGAAGGTAACACCGGTTATCGCCAGAATTTTACGATGGTGCGTTCAACGCCAGTTAAAACTACTGCCTCTATCAATGGTAAACCTGTACCTGCCGATAGTCTTTTTACCGTAGGTACGCAATCATTTACCTGGGCTAACGATAAGGATGTACAGATAGTGAATGTAAGCGCCGATAAAAATTTCAGACAAGAATATGTGAGCGCTCAAAAAAGCGGTAAAAAAACGCTAATGATCGTTGATCCCAAATTTCAGAGCTTATTTAAGCGAGCTCATGATTCTTACTCTATGCGGGGTAGCGTTAGCTTTAAAGGCGCAACAACATCCCCTGTAACACTTGTATTGGGTAAGTTTGATAACATTACCTCATTTGAGGTCAATTATGAAAACAAAACAGAAGAATTACCACTGTTTAACGTTGCGGGTATGATTCCCGGTAAAACCAAGCCTAACGAG
>NZ_JBCECK010000187.1:0-8604 GCF_039207105.1 Mucilaginibacter sp. | reverse complement strand
ACATTTACTTTGCCTGCTAACTGGAAGGATATGAATATCACACTGCATTTTGGCGGTGTAAGTTCGGGCTTTAAAGTTTGGCTCAATGGTAAGTTTTTAGGTTACGGCGAGGATAGTTTCTTGCCGTCAGAATTTAATATTACGCCATATTTGCAGGCTGGCGAAAATGTAGTTTCAGTACAGGTAATCCGTTGGAGCGACGGCTATTTTCTGGAAGATCAGGATCAATGGCGCATGAGTGGTATCCACCGCGAGGTAATGCTGCTGGCCGAACCTAAATTACGCATAGCCGATTTTCAGTGGCAGACCAAATTGGATAAACAGTACAAGGATGCAATATTTAGTATCCGTCCGCGGGTAGAGAACCTGACAGGCAAAGCTGTTCCAGGGTATAAAATACAGGCACGTTTATTTGATAAAAATAACAAGGAGATTTTGCAGAAACCGCTGGAACGTAGTGTGGAGAGTATCATCAATGAAATATATCCAAGGTTAGACAATGTGAAGTTCGGTTTGCTCGAAACCACCTTGAAAAATCCTGATAAATGGAGTGACGAACAGCCAAACCTTTACACGCTTACACTTTCATTGGTTGATAGTCTTGGCCATACGCTTGAGGTAAAAAGTTGTAAGGTTGGTATCCGGAGCATTGAATTTGGTAAGGATAATGGTAAGCTGCTTATCAACGGAAAAGTGACTTATCTATACGGTGTGAACCGCCCGGATCATGACCCTGTTAAGGGTAAGGCATTATCCCGGGAAGATATCCTGAATGATGTGCGTACTATTAAGCGCTTCAATTTTAACTGTATCCGAACCAGTCACTATCCTATGGATCCATATCTGTATGATTTGTGCGATCAGTACGGTATCCTGGTTATAGACGAAACAAACCTCGAAACACATGGCCTGGGCTCAAAACTAAGTAATGACCCCATGTGGACTGGCGCTTATTTGGACAGGGCTACCCGTATGGTAATGCGCGATAAAAATCATCCAAGCGTTATTATCTGGAGCTTGGGTAATGAGGCCGGTCGCGGGCCTAATCACTCGGCTATGGCCGGTTGGATACATGACTTTGACATAACCCGCCCTGTCCATTATGAACCAGCTCAAGGTACGCCGCAAGCCGAGGGCTATATTGACCCAACAGATGCGCTTTATCCTAAAACTAATGATCATTCACATCGCTTGCAAAACCCGATTGATCAGCCTTATGTAGATATTGTGAGTAGAATGTATCCGGGCCTTTATACAGCTCCGTTACTGGCTAACCAACAAAATGGCGATAACCGACCCATATTTTTTGTGGAGTATTCGCACGCTATGGGCAACTCTAACGGCAACCTGAAGGAGTTTTGGGATCAGTGGCGTTCGACCAAACGTGTAATTGGCGGTGCTATTTGGGAGTTTAAAGATCAGGGTTTACTGAAACATGATTCAACTGGTACACCGTACTATGCTTACGGAGGCGATTATGGCGAACGGTACTACGATAATTTCACCATCAAAGGTATCATAGCATCAGACGGAAGACCCAAGCCTGCTATTTATGAATGCAAGCATGTTTTTCAACCTGCTGTTTGCGAGATGAAAGACGCTGCCCAGGCACTCATCCACATTAAAAACTGGAGTAGTGTAAATAACTTAAATAGCTATGATGTATACCTACAGGTTAGGGAAGATGGAAATATAATTCAAAAGAAAATATTACCTCGTATCAATCTTGAGGCTGGTAACGATACGCTTATCAGCTTGAAACCGTACCTGCCAGGGTTTAAAGCCGGTCATGAATATCTGGCCGATATTCACTTTACGCTTGCTGAAGATAAATCCTGGGCCCCAAAAGGGTATGAGATAGCAGAGGATCAGTTTGCATTAACCGGTTTGCAGGAGGCTAAAAATACAACCTCAAAATATCCAGATATAACTGTCGCTGATGATGCTTCGGCTTATTCAATTGATGGAGATAGTTTTAATATCAAGATTGATAAGTCAACAGGAGCGCTAAATTCATACATCCTGAAAGGGCAACAACAGGTATTTACACCATTGCTACCCCATTTTACCCGCCCGGTTACAGATAACGACCATCGTGGCTGGAAGGCTGAGAGGAAACTTAAACCGTGGTTTACAAACACACCTAAGCTCATAAATATTAGCTATGATAAATCGCAAAAAGGCATAGTTAAAGTTAACAGTACCTATACGCTTATTAATGATAGCGCATCGGTAAAAGTAACTTATACTATCAATGGCAGTGGAACTATTAAAGTAGATTACGATTTAAAGGCCAATCCCCATCTTCCTAACCTGCCCAAAATAGGTATGCAAATGGGGATTCTTCAGGCTGATAGTAATATCACTTATTACGGCCGTGGCCCGTATGAAAACTATATCGATAGGAGTACCGGATCAGAGGTAGGTATTTACAATCAATCTATTCATCAGTTTATGGAGCCTTATGTGGTACCTCAGGAAAACGGTAACCGAACGGATGTGCGTTGGATGCTGTTGCATCAACAAAATCAAGGTTTACTAATTGCAGCCGACAGCTTGCTAAGTATGAGCGCCTGGCCCTATACGGAAGATAATATTGTACATGCCAAACATACTAATAAGCTAAAAGACGCCGGTTTTATAACCCTGAATATTGATCTGATACAAATGGGGGTAGGGGGCAACGATAGCTGGAGTGAGGTAGCCGAACCATTGGAACAATATCGTGTACCTGCAAAAAATTATCACTATAGCTTTTACCTAACGCCTTATGCAGGTAACGCTGATAAAGCTGGCGAAGTTGCATCTAAAATCAAATTTAAATAGCATTATGAAAAAGTGCGGATTGATAGTGCTATTTTATCTGTGTTGCCTGGTATCTGGAGCATTGGCACAGATAAAAAAAGTACCAGCCGGTAATAATTTAGAGCAGGTATTCCGGCATCCGCCAGAGGCTGCCAAACCCTGGGTGTTCTGGTACTGGATGCAAGGGGCTGTTACCCGTGAAGGTATTACGGCCGATCTGCAGGCTATGAAACAGGCTGGTATAGGTGGTGCTTACTTGATGCCTATTAAAGGGCCGGCTAATCCACCTTATATCAATCCGCCGGTTCAACAGTTAAGCCCGGAATGGTGGGCTTTGGTAAAATACAGTATGCAAGAGGCTGATCGAATCGGTGTTAAATTGGCCATGCACGATAGTGATGGCTTTGCCCTGGCAGGCGGCCCCTGGATAACTCCTGAATTATCCATGCAAAAAGTAGTTTGGTCAAAAAAAATAGTTTCCGGTGATCATAGTTATCAGGATACTTTACCAACTCCTGCGCATTACAAAAACTATTATCAGGATATTCAAGTAGTGGCATATCCAACATTACCAGGCGAGGGTGTTAGCAGTTATGATGCGCACCCGAAAATAATAACCAATTTAACTGGTACTGATGTGCAATATCTTGGCGAACGCGGCAATAAAAAAAGCTTTGCCAGCAGCGAACCTTGTTGGTTGCAGCTGGAATTTGAAAAACCATTTACTTGTCGTTCGCTTGTTATCCATACAATAGCAAGCAATTATCAATCGGAAAGATTATTGGTAGAGGTTAGTGATGATGGCAAAAGTTTTAAATCTTTAGGCAGGCTGCAACCGCCCCGTCACGGCTGGCAGGATGGGGATGCCGAAATTACCAATAGTATTGCACCAACAACGGCTAAATATTTTCGGTTTATTTACGATAAAATCGGATCGGAACCGGGTGCCGAAGACCTGGATTTTGCCAAGTGGAAGCCCTCTTTAAAACTGTCCGGTATTGAGCTTTCTTCAGAGCCACGCATTCATCAATATGAAAGCAAAACGGGGGAGGTTTGGCGTGTGAGCAAGCGGACAACTGTTGCCCAGATTCCGGATCAATTATGCGTCCCCCAAAACAGCATCATTAATTTAACAGATAAGCTTGATGCGCAGGGTAAACTGCGCTGGAATGTACCTCCAGGTCAATGGACTATTCTGCGTATAGGTCATACTTCCACTGGCCATACCAATGCTACCGGCGGAGCAGGCAGCGGTTTAGAGTGTGATAAATTTAATCCGGAGGCTGCGAAAGTACAGTTTGATCATTGGTTTGGTGAAGCTGTGCTGCAGGGCGGGCCGGAGTTGGCCAAACGTGTATTAAAGATTTTTCACATAGATAGCTGGGAGTGCGGCAGTCAAAATTGGTCGCCGGTGTTTGCAGCGGAGTTTAAAAAACGAAGAGGGTATGATCTGTTGCCTTATCTGCCGGTAATGGCAGGTATGCCCGTACAAAGCGCCGAAACCTCGGAAAAGGTATTAAATGATGTGAGGCAAACTATTGCCGAACTGCTGGTAGATAACTTTTATGGCACTATGGCCAAACTGGCTCATGCTCAAGGTTGTACTTTTACTGCCGAAAGTGTTGCTCCAACCATGATGAGTGATGGTATGCTTCATTATCAGAAGGTTGATATACCTATGGGTGAGTTCTGGTTTCGCAGCCCGACTCATGATAAGCCCAATGATATGCTGGATGCTATTTCAGGCGGTCATATCTATGGTAAAAATATAATTCAGGCAGAAGCATTTACCGAGTTGCGTTTGCTTTGGGATGAACACCCCGGTATGCTGAAAACTATGGCCGACCGTAATTTTGCTCTCGGCATTAATCGTTACGTTTTTCATGTCAACGTACACAACCCCTGGCTTAATCGTAAGCCTGGGATGACACTGGATGGCATAGGCTTGTATTTTCAGCGCGACCAAACCTGGTGGAAACCCGGAAAAGCCTGGGTTGAATATATACAACGTTGTCAGGCCTTATTACAGCAAGGTACCCCTGTTACTGATATAGCGGTTTTTACCGGCGAAGAAACTCCCCGTAGAGCCATATTGCCTGATAGATTAGTGAATACTTTACCCGGTTTATTTGGTGCAGAAAAAGTGAGGCAAGAGAGTGAAAGGCTTGCTAATAAGGGTGAGCTAATAATAAACAGCATTAGCGATGCAAGTCATTCCGCCAATATGGCCTTACTAGAAGACTGGATAGATCCTCTGCATGGTTATGCCTATGATTCATTTAATAAAGACGCATTGTTGCGCCTGGCTACTGTAAAAAATGGCAGAATAACATTGCCCGGTGGTGCGAGTTATGGAGTATTGGTAATTCCTGGTACACATCCAATGTCTCCTGATTCTGGCTTAATGTCGCCCGAGGTGGTGAAACGTTTACAAAAATTGGTAAATGATGGTGCTACCATCCTGATCAATAACCGCCCCATGAAAGCCACTGGTATAGGTGACAATGCAGGTGTAGAAAAGGCAGGCGATAAACTTTATGCAAGTATTCATCAAAAAGGCAAACTCATTATTGGCCCTTACCAAAAAGATAATTTGGATGAGTTAGGAATCCCGCGTGATCTGATAGCTCGGGAAAATGGTAATTCAGCATCTGATATCGCCTGGACACATCGCCATTCATCTGGTTTTGATTTATACTTTATTTCCAATCAACAAAATGAGGAACGGACTATCAATCTGTCATTAAGAAAAAACGGTTATGTGCCCGAATTGTGGGATGCGCTTAGTGGGCAAATATATACAGCCGAAAATTGGCGAATGGTTGCCGGGCGAATCGAATTGCCTCTAACCTTACAGGCCAATGGATCCGTATTTGTTATCCTACGGAAAGCGACTTCAACAGTTTCTTCAAAAAATAATAAATCAGCAGGTCCGGTTGATGTTCAGACGATAACAGGCACCTGGAAAGTTCAGTTTGATCCTCGATCTGGCGGTCCAAAGCCCCCCGTTAATTTTAATCAACTGGATGATTGGTCAAAACGACCAGAAGATGGTATTAAATATTACTCGGGTACGGGTATATATAGTCAATCATTCAACTGGAACAGTAATATAACCAAACAAGTTTGCCTGGACCTTGGATGTGTAGAGAACCTGGCACAGATTTATGTGAACGGAATTGACTGCGGCGTAGCCTGGACATATCCATACCGGGTTGATATTACCCAGGCACTCAAAAAAGGGAATAACGAGTTAAAAATAGAAGTGACCAATACCTGGGCTAATAGGCTCATGGGAGACCATGCTCTGCCCGAAAAAGAATGTATAACCTGGACAAACGCACCTTACCGATTGGAAGGTAAACAGCTACTACCGGCGGGCCTGTTAGGTCCGGTTAAATTGATAAAGCTCAAACAGCAATAAACTTGAAAAGATGAAGTGGAAAAACATGATCAGGCTATTGGCCATTTGTTTAATATTAACAGTTGGCAGTGTACGCGCCCAGCAGAAGGCTTTGGTAAATACCAATAAAAGTAAGTTTGCTAAATTAAGCAGTGTAGATATGGGCAATGTGATCTGGACAAACGGTTTTTGGGCCGATAGGTTTAAGGTTTGCCGCGATACCATGATCCCTAATTTATGGCGGGTATATACCGATCCTGAGATCAGTCATGCATTCCGTAATTTTGAAATAGCCGCCGGGTTGGATACTGGTTCGCATGCCGGGCCGCCTTTTCATGATGGCGATTTTTATAAACTGTTTGAAGCTGTGGCCAGTATGTATGCTTCTACTCATGATCCGAAGCTGGATGTGCTTATGGATAAAACCATAGCTGTAATTGCTAAAGCTCAACGAGCGGACGGTTATATTCACACACCAACCATTATTGAGGAGCGTAAAAATTCCGGAAAAGAAAAGGCTTTTAATGATCGTTTAAATTTTGAGACCTATAACCTGGGCCATTTGATGACAGCAGCTTGCGTGCATTACCGTGCAACCGGTAAAACCAGTATGCTAAAACTGGCCATTAAGGCGACGGACTATTTATACAACTTTTATAAAACAGCGTCGCCAGAGCTGGCACGTAATGCTATTTGCCCGTCGCATTATATGGGGGTGGTGGAGATGTACCGCACCACCTATGATCCTAAATATCTGGAACTGGCTAAAAATTTGATCAACATTCGCGGATTGATGGAAAACGGTACCGATGATAACCAGGATCGCATCCCTTTCAGGCAGCAAACCCAGGCTATGGGGCATGCTGTAAGGGCAAATTATCTGTTTGCGGGGGCTGCTGATGTTTACGCGGAAACCGGTGATACTACACTGATGCACACCTTAAACTTGATGTGGAACGATGTAGTGAACCGGAAAATGTACATAACCGGCGGTTGCGGCGCCCTTTATGATGGGGTTTCGCCCGATGGCACATCGTATAATCCTAATGAGGTACAAAAAGTACATCAGGCTTACGGCCGCGACTATCAGTTACCTAATTTTACCGCTCATAATGAAACCTGCGCCAATATTGGTAACGTACTTTGGAATTGGCGCATGCTACAAGTTACCGGTGATGCCAAATATGCTGATGTCATGGAACTGGCTTTATACAATAGCGTGTTGTCAGGTATCAGCCTGAGCGGCAGAAACTTTTTATACACCAATCCATTGAGTTATTCGGATGATTTACCCTTTAGCCAAAGATGGTCAAAGGATAGGGTAGGGTATATCAAATTATCAAACTGTTGCCCGCCAAATGTAGTGCGTACCATTTCGGAAGTGAGCGATTATGCTTATAGTGTGTCGGATAAGGGTTTGTGGTTTAATCTATACGGTGGTAATACCTTATCAGCCAAATTGAAAGACGGTACACCCATTAAACTGACGCAAACCACCAACTATCCCTGGGATGGTAAAGTGAGTATTCGTTTGGATGAAGTGCCGGAAAATAAAGCTTTCAGCTTGTTTCTGCGGATACCAGGATGGTGTCAGGGTGCGAGTATTAAACTGGCGGGGCAGCCGGTTCCGCAGTTAGATACCAAACCCGGGGCTTATACAGAAATAACTGCCGTTTGGTTTAAAGGAATGACTATTGAACTTAACCTGCCTATGCCGGTAACCATGATGGAGGCCAATCCGCTGGTAGAAGAAACCCGTAACCAGGTAGCGGTAAAACGCGGGCCAGTAGTCTATTGTTTAGAATCATCGGATCTGGAGAAGGGACAAAAAGTATTCAATATCGCTTTATCGGCACAGAACGAATTAAAGCCCGAAATGATCATGATGGATAATAGCCCTATTATGAGCCTTACGGGTAAGGCAGATGTACGGGACGAAAACAATTGGAAAAATCAGCTTTATAAACCAGTAGCATCGCCAAAACAGAATGCCACTAATATAAGGCTAATCCCTTATTATGCCTGGGGGAACCGTGGCCACGTAGATATGGAGACCTGGATGCCTTTGGATAGATAAAGTTTAAATGGATAAAAGATAAAGAATTTGGGATAAAAGATAGAAAGCCTTGTGGTTGCAGATGGGGATAGAGGCATGCCTGTTAATTATTTATCGAGCATCATGATCACATCCTTGCTTCGTTCTGTCGGTAATACTTTTAAATGCTCTACTTTGCCGTTTTTTAGAGAGGCTTCAATGGTGGTATTATAAGGAGCATGAAGCTTAAAATGTACATCCCAGTTTTTAGGCCATGCCGGGAATAGGTATATCTTTTTATCATCAACCTGCAGCAGCATTTCCTGAAGGCCAATCATGCCGGAGCCACCCCAGTTATGAT
>NZ_JBCECK010000186.1:0-8720 GCF_039207105.1 Mucilaginibacter sp. | reverse complement strand
TCATTACTAAAATTACCTTTAAGCACCTTGACAGCCTTAAAGGCCGACAAGTAAAAAGCCGGGTAACTGCCCGCCACCGTTCCGGTTATAAACACAATAGAAAAAAGCATTAGCCACAGGCGGTAATCTGACAGAAACGAAAACTGAATATCGGCCTCGGTAATTTGGTTAAGATAAGGCAGCGCGAGGTATAACAAGGGCAGGGCGATCAAAACCCCGATGAGCGATAACAGGAACGACTCGCTCAGGAACTGGATGATGAGGCTGTTCCGGCCTGCTCCTATCACTTTGCGCACACCAACTTCTTTGGCCCGTTTGGATGCCCGCGCGGTTGACAGGTTCATGAAGTTTATACAGGCAATAACCTGTATCAGTACCGCTATCAGTATCAATACGTATAAAAACGAGCTGCTTACCGTTTGGAAAGGTTCTGCCTCATACTCATGCGAGGTGTGTATGGCGGCCACGGGTTGCAGATTGATCACTTTGGTCATGCCGCGGCTCTTTAACTCCTGCCCGGCATACTTATTAATAAAGGCAGGCAGCTTTTTTTCGAGCACCGCAGGATTGGTACCTGGCTGTAGCTTTACGTAAGAGTTAGCATAATTATTACCCGACCACACATTGTTATTTTTGATATCCTCGGCATAACCGCTAAGCGCTATATAAACACTGCCTTGCAGATGCGATTGGCCCATGCTTTCATCTATTACCCCGGTCACCTTCAGGTTTTTTTTACCCCAGGTGTTGTTGATCTCAATTACTTTGTTGATCGGATCTTCTGTACCAAACAACTTATCAGCTACCGATTTCATGAGCACCACAGTATAGGGCTGCGATAGCGCGTTTGCCGGGCTGCCATTGGTAAAGTGATAGGTAAATACATCAAAAAAAGTGGAGTCGGCTAAAAATACTGCATTTTCATAAAAGGATTTTTCTTTATAGCGCAGCACATGCTGGCTTACGCCAAGAGTAGGTATTACGCGGGTAAATTGCGCCACCTCCGGGAAGTCGGCCTTCATGGCAGGCGCTATAGGTGGCGATGAAGTGGCGATCTTATGTTTATCGCCTGTATTATTGAGCATGGTTGTTATGCGGTAAATATCATTCGCGTTGCGGTAGTGCTTGTCATAACTGTACTGATGTGCCACAAACAGCACAATGTACAGGCAGCACAAAGTGCCCATAGCCAAACCAATAATATTGATAAAGCTGAAGGTTTTGTTTTTCAGCAAGGTGCGAAAAGCGGTTTTAAAATAACTTTTAAACATAACAAAAACATGTTTACGGTTTATGATCGTGAATGATACCGGGCATAATGTGCCAATAAAATGCCATTTTTGTAATTATCTGTAAAATAGATATTTATATATTATTATCTATTTTAATTCGTTCGCTTTTGATACAGGGGATGTTCGGTTATGGGAGAATGTGATGATTTCTAATTGCAAACTTTTACACTACTTTGTCATTCTGAGGGATAGCGAAGGATCTATTGTGGAACGATGCATATCGGCGAGCAGATTCTTCGCTATCGCTCAGAATGACAGGTATATAAAAAATACGGGTACTCTCACTGGCACAAGTTTGAAGGGATGACACATAGTTCTAAAAAAAATTGGAATCTATTTTGTGAACTTAAGAAGAGAGAATAAGATAAAACAATTATGTAATACTTACGAAGTTTTGAAAACTTCGTAAGTATTCTCTCCTCCACGCTCAAAGCTCAAAACGCACTGCTCATCAACAACAATTGGTTACAAGCTATAATAAGATATCTAAAAGAAAAATGGAACCCTTTTTGTCAGACTTAAAATAATTTATAGTAAGAATCTCAAAAACAACAGTATATGACAGCAGAAAAATGCAAAATAGTGGCCATAGAGCATCTTACACTTGATAGTGTATATGAAGCTCCGGCGTTTCCTGATGGTGATAGTCAAGATGGTTTTAAACACAAGGGCTGGGCAATGCCCCGCAGCAATCTTAAAATGCAGGAAATTATGGGTAAATATATGGCAAGCGGCTGGTCGTTACTGCTGGGCATGACCACTTATGAAGGTCTTTACGAAAGCTGGGCCATTAAACAGCCATCGAGCCCAATGACACATGCGCTCACAGGCGTTCAAAAGTTTGTTACTTCACACCGTGCCGACTACAAACTACCATGGGATAATTCAACACTACTTGCGGGAGAGGCTACCAAAACTGTTGCCCAACTCAAAAAAGAACATGATAAAACATTAATAATCTTTGGCAGCGGTATATTAATACATTCGCTTATGCAACGCGAACTTGTTGATGAATTTTTATTGATGATTCACCCGATAGTGCTGGGTAGTGGCCTCCGCCTTTTTGACAATAAATCTCCATTTACTCAATTTAAATTAGACAACACTATCACTACTGACACCGGAGTTATTGTTGCAGCTTATCAAAGGGATGAAGTTGAGCATTAATAAAAGCGCAAATATGAGGGTATGGTCAGATTAGTTGAAATATGTCACCATCATATTCCCGTTTTTTCACTATATTCATATCAAACAAACAGCCCGGATCCTGCTACAGGATACCGGGCTGTTTGGTAAAGATGAGAAAACACTCAAAATGAGCAGATCGTTCTTTTAAATAACTGAATAACAAATAATTGAAACTTTTTAAAGCTTAAAAAAGCACATCAAAACGTATTAAAACCACAAGATTTTGATCGTTTTTTAGGTTTTTTGCCACTTTTTCGATGAATTTTGAGCCTTTTTTGATTCAAAATTTGTTAAAATTTAACTTTAAAAAGTCTGGACTTATAATTGATCAACAAAATCTTTCATGGCCTGACCGGGGTCGGCTTGTTTCATGAAAGTTTCGCCAATTAAAAAACCGTTAAAACCGGCCAGCTTCAAATGGCGGATAGTCTCAGGATCGCTGATGGCGCTTTCCGAAATTTTCATAAACTCAGCCGGGATATGTTTAGCCAATTGGTACGAAGTATCAACAGATACGGTAAAATCGGTCAAATTTCGGTTATTTACGCCGATAGCATCTACATTAGGATTAATGCTGCGCTCTAATTCTTCCAGGTTATGCACTTCCAATAATACATTTAAACCAAGGCTCTTGGCCAGCTTAGCCAGGTTATCAATTTCGGCAGGGGTAAGTATGGCGGCTATCAGCAAAATAATATCGGCACCCATTGATTTGGCCTCAATTACCTGGTATTCATCAATCATAAAATCCTTACGCAATACCGGGATGCTGTTTACCGAACGGGCCTTAACCAGATCGGCCTTACGGCCCATAAAAAAGTTACGGTCGGTTAAAACTGAAAGGGCAGAAGCGCCTGCGCTGGCATACCCATTGGTAACAGTGCTAACTTTTACCTTATCATTAATAATGCCTTTTGAGGGCGATTTACGCTTAAATTCCGCAATGATGCCGGTGCGCTGCGGATCGAGCAAAAACTCTTTAAATGAAAGCGGATGGCGGTGAAAATATTCTGATTCTTCGAGCTTTACGTATGATACACGTTTTTTGGCAGATGCTACTTCCTTTTTCTTGTAGGCAACAATTTTATCAAGTATGTTCATGGTATAATATTATCTTAACAATATCATTACGATGCACATCGCAATAACGTTGCTATTTAGCGTTTTCATTAACGCAAAGTTATCATTATTTAACTACCGATATTAACTTAACCAGTTTTGCATGAGTTCTTTACCAAATTCTGTTAATATCGATTCAGGATGAAACTGAACGCCCCGCACGTCATATTCACGATGAGCCAGTGCCATAATGGAGTTATCCTCCTCGTCAATGGCGGTTACTTCCAGCACCTGCGGCAAATCTTTATCGCTTACTACCCATGAGTGGTAGCGGCCAACTTTAAAACTATCAGGTAAGCCTCTAAAAAGCTTTTCCTGGCTATCAGTAACCTTAATAGGTGTAGCTATACCATGCATGGGTTGCGATAAATTATACAAACTGCCGCCAAATACCTCGGCTATGGCCTGCTGCCCCAGGCATACGCCAAATATGCTTTTGGTTGGCGCGTATTTTTCTATCACTTCCAGCAGCAAACCTGCTTCTGAGGGTATGCCCGGCCCCGGCGAAAGGATGATCTTATCAAAGGCCTCCACATCGCCAATGGCAAATTTATCGTTCCTCCAAACCTCGCATTGCAGACCAAGTTCGTTAACCAAATGCACCAGATTATAGGTGAAAGAATCGTAATTATCAATTATTAATATGCCCCCCGGCCCCCTGAAGGGGGTGTTTGAGGTGCTCTGTTGCTCGTTCATTATATTATAATATCTTAATAAGAAATGATATGTCCAATCTTGTTTATAGTTCCCCCTTTAGGGGGTTAGGGGTCTCTACAGCTCCTCTGCCAATTCCACAGCCCTTCTTAGGGCGGCGATTTTGTTGTCAACCTCTTTCAGTTCGCTTTCGGCTACAGAGCCTGCTACTATACCGGCACCTGCCTGATAATGCAGTGTGTTGTTTTTGCTCAGGAACGAACGGATCATGATAGCATGGTTAAAATCGCCGTTAAAACCAAGATAACCGATAGCGCCGCTGTAAAAACTACGTTTGGCTTTTTCATTCTCATCAATAATTTCCATTGCGCGGTATTTTGGCGCTCCGCTCAGCGTACCTGCCGGATAGGTATCGGCCACAATTTTAAAGGATGAAACACCTGGTAGCAATTTGCCGCTCACATGTGATACCAGGTGTATCAGGTGCGAGTAATACTGAACTTCTTTAAAGGCTTTAACCTCTACCTGCTGGCAATGACGGCTCAAATCGTTTCGGGCCAGATCAACCAGCATCACGTGCTCCGCTGATTCTTTGGGGTCGTTTTCCAGGTTACGGGCTATTTCGGCATCCTTTTCATCATCGCCGCTGCGTTTAAAGGTTCCGGCTATAGGGAATATGCTCGCCACATTATTCTTGATGGTGATCTGTGCCTCTGGCGATGAACCGAAGATGCGGAAATCGCCATAATCAAAATAAAACAAGTAGGGTGATGGGTTGATAGAACGCAAGGCCCGGTAAACATTAAATTCATCGCCCTGGAAAGTTCTGGAAAATGCCCTGGAAGGCACTATCTGGAAAACATCGCCCCGGTAAATGTGCTGTTTCATTTTTTCAACAATGGCAATAAACTCATCGTTGGTCAGGTTTGATTGCTCAGCATCCTTGCTTTTGAAATTATATTCCGGGAAATTTTTGTTTTTGATCAGGTACTCCAGCTTCTCGATACCGCCGTTTGTTGGGCCATCAACAGCCTGGTTGTGGAAAATGTAAAGCTCGTTTTTAAAGTGATCAACCGCTATAATGTACCGGTAAATATGATATTGCATCACGGGAATCTGGCGACTTACATTATCGCTTTCCTTTAATTTGATAGTTTCAAAATGCTCTACCGCCTCATGCGTAAAATAGCCAAACAGCCCGTTTGATATGACCTTACCCGGATTAGCATCGGTTTCAAAGCTGCCAATAAACTGGTTGATCTGGTCAATTAGTTCAAAAGTTCCGGCTTCATGCGATTCCTGATTGCCATCGGGATATTGTTTTTTTAAAACTCCGTTGTTTAATACCAGGCCGGCAATAGGCTCGCAGCAAATATAACTCAGACTATTTTCACGGCTATGATAGTCAGAGCTTTCCAGCAGCAGCGAGTTAGGGAACACATCCCTAAGACGCAGGTAAATACTCACCGGCGTAGTGGTATCGGCAAGGAGCTTTTTATGAGTAGTTGTTATTTTAAATTTATTCATGTCTGTTTTTCAAATAGCGTATTAAACAAAAAAACCCGGCGAGTTGGGGGTCGCCGGGTTTCCTATTTAGGTTTACAATTGATTAGTGGTCTCTGACTAAAAAACGCAACCGGCTGCCAAATTTAATTGGTGCCACCAGCTGTTTGTATGTGTGTTTTTAATCATCGCGGTCACAAATTTATAAAGAAAAATGAATTACCAAATTTTTTCTGAAATTATTTATTAGCTAAATCCTATTAGCTACGTGGAATTAGTATAATACCCGCTGCAATTATAATTAAGCCCAATAAATAAAACGTAAAAATGGCTTTATGCTTAGCTTGCGGCAACGGCGCTTTCTTTGATTTACTATGACCAATAGTGATCAGCACTATGGCCACCACCATCATGATCCAGTGCTCTGCTGTAAAATAACGCAATGTTTTTTGTTGCATAGCTTCTTTGGTAAACTGTACAAACGGACTTATAAAGTACAACACAATACCAATAAGCAATTGCGTATGTGCCGATATCAGGGCAAATAAGTTGAGCTTGCGGTTCCTGTCAGTATACGGGCTGTTACCTGTTAAACCAACCAGTGCGGCTAAAATGGCCAGTACTATAAATACAAGTACCAAATACCTGAAACCGGAGTGAAGATGCTGGAGAAAGCTATAAAACGTCATAACGTAAATTTTTGCGTGAATATACAATAAAAGCAAAAGCTGTAAAAGCATGCGGGTTATTTGACAATACGTTAACGGTACGGCATAAACAGATTGTCGCAAATGGCCCCGCCAATTGTCTTTTTTACCACCTACACCATAGCGGCCATTGTCCCGACATTTGAATTAGCAACAATACTCAACAATTAAATCATGGAAACACCCAAAAGCACATTAATACAGCCCCTACCGGTTTTGATAGGAGCAACGGCTCAGGATATGCTCAATACTTTTGCACTTACCCCCGTTGATGACCTGAACCGTGTTCCGTTTAAAGGAAGCTGGACCGCCGGTCAGCTGGCCGAACATGTTATACTATCGCTTTCTTTAGGCACAAAGGTTATTGAAGGCAACACACAAGCTACAGACAGGGCGCCCGATAAACATGTGAAAGATGTAAAAGACCTGTTTCTAAATTTTGATCTGAAATTTAAATCAGCACCGGACATTACCCCCGCCGATAAGCCTTATGATAAAGATACCCTTAGCACCAGCCTAAAAAAACTATTTAATGGCCTGATCAACCTTGCACAAACCAAAGACCTTACCGATACCTGCTTAGCTGCGGAGTTTAAAGGAATAGGCTATTTAACCGGCCTGGAATGGGCATATCAACAGGTTTATCATACACAAAGGCATATTCAACAGCTAAAGGATATACAGGAGCATTTAGGGGTTAATTAAGATCTGCATAGTTCGCGATTGCTTCGTCGTTCCTCCTCACAATGACAAAAAAATCAAAACAAAAAAAGAGCGGTGAGATAACCCCACCGCTCTTTTTAAATATGTGCAATCCATAATTAGATCAGTAACCTTACAGGCTCTTCTAATAATGATTTTAAGGTTTGAAGGAACGCGGCACCTGTTGCGCCATCAACCACACGGTGATCACAACTTAAGGTAACTTTCATGATGTTACCCGGTACCACAGCACCGTTTTTAACAACCGGAACTTGTTGTATACCGCTTACCGCAAGGATACAAGCATTTGGTGTGTTAATAATAGCAGTAAACTCATCAACACCAAACATACCTAAGTTCGATATGGTGAAAGTTGAGCCTTCCATTTCGTTAGGTTGTAATTTTTTAGATTTTGCTTTACCTGCAAATTCTTTCACCTCAACAGAGATGTGGCTTAATGATTTACCATCGGCAAATTTAATAACCGGTACCAACAGGCCTTCATCTACAGCTACGGCAACACCAATGTGGATGTGCTCGTTAGTACGGATCTTATCGCCCAGGAATGATGAATTAATAGCTGGATGTTGTTTTAAGGCAACGGCACAAGCTTTTAATACAAAATCGTTAAATGATATTTTAACCGGAGCAACATCATTGATGCGGGTACGGGCAGCAATAGCCTGATCCATATCAATGCTCATGGTTACATAGAAATGCGGCGCGGTGAATAAGCTTTCGCTCAAACGGCGGCTGATAGCCTTACGCATCTGGGTAACAGAACGCTCGGTGAATTTTTCTTCGCCGGTAAAGGTTGGTAAAGTGATCGGAGCTTTTGCAGGAGCAGCGGCGGCGGCAGCTTCTGTGCTTGCCGGAGCAGCTGGTGCAGCAGCCGGAGCTTTAAACTCTTCAATATCTTTTTTAATGATGCGGCCGTTTTCGGCACTGCCTTTTACATCATTCAGGTTAATGCCTTTATCTTTAGCTATTTTACGGGCAAGCGGTGATGCTTTAACACGGCTGTCATCAGCACTTGACGCAGCAGGGGCAGCATCGGCAGTTGTGGTTTTAGCTTCAGGAGCAGCAGCTTCAGCAGCTGGTTCCGCAGCAGCAGCATCGCCACCGTTATCTTGTAATAAAGGAGTAATATCTGTACCCTCTTTACCTACAATGGCTATAATGCCGTTAACTTGTGCAGCTTCGCCTTCTTTTACACCAATATATAATAGTGTACCGGCTTCATAACCCACCACTTCCATAGTAGCCTTATCGGTTGCTACATCAGCCAGTGAATCATCCGCTTTTACTTTATCACCAACTTTGAAGTTCCATTTTTCAATGGTACCCTCGGTCATGGTATCGCTTAAAAGCGGCATGCGTATTACCGTAGCCGGGATGCTTGATAGGTCAACCTTTGGTGCAGCAGTAGCCGCAGGTTTTTTATCAGCAACCGGTGCTGGTTCAGCAGCTTTTTCTTCTTTTGCAGCTGGTTTACTATCACCATCGGCAAGCGCGGTTTTGTAATCTTCGCCTTCTTTTCCAATTACGGCAATTA
>NZ_JBCECK010000185.1:0-8786 GCF_039207105.1 Mucilaginibacter sp. | reverse complement strand
ATCGTTTACGGAAGGTTGTTGAAAGCATTAAGCCAAAGCATTTTGGCGTTATTATCCGTACAGTATCTGAGGGCAAAGGAGTTGAAGAATTACAAAAAGACCTGCTTGATCTGATATCTAAATGGGAACTGTTCATTACTAAACTGCCTTCTGTTGAACCATCTAAGAAGGTTTTGGGCGAAATTGGGCGTACATCAACTATCCTCAGGGATATATTGAACCCCGATTTTCAGCACATTTATGTAAATGACAATGGTATGTTCGAGGAAATTCGATCATACATCCACGAGATATCGCCCGATATGGAAAGTATAGTTCGCATGCACAAGCATAAGGAGCCTATATTTGAACATTTTGGCGTTGATAAACAGATCAAAGGCGCTTTTGGTAAAACAGTGAACCTTGCCGGTGGTGCTTACCTGGTAATTGAACATACGGAGGCCCTGCACGTTATTGACGTTAACAGCGGTAACCGTACAGCCAATAAAGAAAACCAGGAAGAGAACGCCTATCAGGTAAACAAAGAGGCGGCTAAAGAAATTGCACGCCAGTTACGCCTGCGCGATATGGGCGGTATTGTGGTGATCGATTTTATTGATATGCACAAGCCGCAAAACCGCAAGGAGCTGTTTGATTTTCTGCGTGCCGAAATGTTGTACGACAGGGCCAAGCATACCATTTTACCTCCAAGTAAATTTGGTTTGGTGCAAATTACCCGCCAGCGGGTAAGGCCCGAAATGAATATTGTTACCAGCGAAGTGTGCCCAACCTGTAATGGTACAGGTACCATAAGGCCAACCATTTTACTGATGGATGATATTGAAAATAACTTCAATTATATTTTGATTGAACAAAACGAAAAGGGAATAACCCTGTGCGTTCATCCTTATATTGAAGCTTATATTAAGAAAGGTATTTACAACCGCCAGATGAAGTGGTTTGTTAAATACAGCCAGTGGATCAAGGTTAAAAGTAATCCTGCTTACCAGATCACGGAGTTTCGTTTCTTCTCATCAAAAGATGAAGAAATAAAACTATAAAGAGATTGACTTGCAGCAATGCAGTAAAAATGCCGGCGCTTATGCACCGGCATTTTTTGTTTTATGGCAAACTCTAAAGCAATTGATTTACAATTCTGTTTGCTAATTAAATTAGTAAATATCTAATTAAATCAGCACATTTGCACATCTATAATCAGCACATCTGAAACATGGCTAAAACCAAGATCGCGTATTTTTGTCAAAGCTGCGGCTTTGAATCGGCTAAATGGCTGGGCAAGTGCCCCTCATGTCAGCAATGGAATACCTTTGTTGAAGAGATCATTGATAAAGGCAACACAGCTTCCGTACCTACCTGGAAAGTTACCTCCAACACCCAGCAACGGGCCAATAAGCCCATAGAAGTTGCCGATATTACTTTTACCGAAGAACACCGCATGCAAACACCCGATAAGGAGTTTAATCGTGTACTGGGTGGCGGCATTGTAGCAGGTTCATTGGTGTTGATTGGTGGAGAGCCGGGTATTGGTAAATCAACCCTGATGCTGCAGATGGCTTTGAACATGCCTAATCTGAAAGTATTATATGTGTCAGGCGAAGAAAGCGAAAGGCAGATCAAGATGAGGGCGGAAAGATTAGCCCCCCTACCCCCTGAAGGGGGAGCTATAAGCAGCCTGCAAAAAGAAACTCCCCCTTTAGGGGGCGGGGGGGCTTGCTTTGTGCTTTGCGAAACTTCTACCCAAAACATTTTTAAACAAATTGAGGCATTGGAGCCCGATCTGGTGGTTATCGATTCCATACAAACGCTGCATTCCTCACATATTGAATCAACACCAGGCAGCGTGTCACAGGTGCGTGAGTGTACTGCCGAAATGCTGCGCTTTGCTAAGGAAACATCAACTCCTGTATTCCTGATTGGCCATATAACCAAAGACGGCATGATAGCGGGCCCAAAAATACTGGAGCATATGGTTGATACCGTTTTGCAGTTTGAAGGCGACAGGCATCATGTTTACCGCATTTTACGTACGGTAAAAAACAGGTTCGGTTCGGCATCGGAGCTGGGTATTTATGAAATGCTGGGCGAGGGCTTGCGGGAAGTATCCAACCCTTCAGAAATATTGTTATCACAACGTGATGAGCCATTGAGCGGCATCACCATTTCGGCAACGCTGGAAGGCATGCGTCCCATGCTGATAGAAACGCAGGCATTGGTAAGCACATCTGCCTATGGCACACCGCAACGTACGGCTACAGGCTTTGATACCAAACGTATGAGCATGCTGCTGGCCGTGTTGGAAAAGCGATGCGGTTTTAGACTGGGTGCCAAGGATGTGTTTTTAAACATAACCGGCGGTATCCGGGTAGAAGACCCTGCTATTGACCTTGGGTTGGCCGCTGCCATCATATCATCACACGAAGATATTCCTATCCCCTTTAAAACCTGCTTCGCGGGAGAACTCGGCTTATCGGGCGAGATTAGGGCGGTGAACCGTGTAGAACAACGCATCGCGGAAGCGCAGAAACTGGGCTTTAATCAAATATTTATATCCAAATACAACCTGCCATCGGGCGGGCAGGATAAAAAGCGAATGGATCTTTCCCGCTACGATATCGACATAAAAATTGTAAGCAGCATTGAAGAGGTTTTCAGTTTACTGTTTGGATGATTTTTAGGACTTTTGGACTATGAGACTGAAGGACTTTTGGGCAAAAGACCTTCAAAATAAATGCAAAAGACGAAAGAACAAAGATGATTTAAATATCCTTTGTCCTTTCGTCCTTTATCTTTCAGTCCCAGGTCTAAGGGTCCTAAAGTCCTTCAGTCTCATAGTCCAAAAGTCCCATAGTCCTTCAGTCCTAAAGTCTTACAGTCCCGAAGGCGGTACTACTTTGCGTATGCGGTTGTTACCATTGTCTGCAACCCAAACGTTACCGCTGGGGTCAGTTATGATTCCTTGTTGGGTGTTAAACAGGGCGTTTGCTCCTTGTCCGTCGGCAAAGCCTGGTGTAGTAGCATTACCGGCTATAGAAAGTAAAACTTTATTAGTTGTTATCTCCAGTATACGCCCATTCTGATCGCTGATAAATAGATTCCCTTTCGTGTCAAAAGCAATACCTGCCGGGTTTCCTACCAGGCCGGCTAATTTAGGGCGACCTACAACAGTGGTAACTACACCTGCTGTGCTTATTTTGCGAATAGCAGTATTCAGTAGATCGGCCACATAAATATTGCCCTGAGCGTCAATAGCAACGCCATCAGGCTTATTAAATTGAGCAGTGGTAGCGGTAGCGTTGTCCTGGTAGCCTGCTGCCGTGCTGCCGGCTACGGTACTAACCACTCCGGCCGGTGTAATTTTGCGGATCAGGTTGTTTCCCTGGTCGGCTACAATGATGTTACCCTGGGCATCAATGGCGAGGCCTTTAGGGCTGTTGAAGGTGGCGGCAGTACCGGTACCGTTAGCATAACCTGCATCGCCACTACCTGCAAAGGTACTCACTACACCATCCGGTGTAATTTTGCGGATCATGTTATTACCCAGATCGGCAACATAAATATTGCCGGATGCATCAGCCACCAGGCTCTGCGGAGCGTAAAACTTAGCAGTGGCCACCGGACCATCTAAATAACCAATAGCGCCTGTACCCGTAACGGTTGTAACCACACCTGCTGGGGTAACTTTCCGGATAGCGCTGTTAAAGGAGTCGGCAATGTATAAATTGCCACTGGCATCAATGGTGATACCCTGCGGGCTGTTAAAGTAGGCATTGTTTCCGGTGCCGTCGGTAAAGCCTGTAGAGCCATTGCCTGCCAGTGTACTCACAGTACCTGCGGCTGATGAAAGATCTGAACCGGTAGTAAACTGTATAACATTACCGTAGCCTGTACCCGAATTGGTAGTAGCAAATGCCCTTAAATAATAAGTTGTTTTGGGGCTTAAGCCGGTTATTTTGCTGGTAAAGTATACTTGTGCAACAGTATCGGTGCTTTTAGTATCAGCTGTAGTAGGCGTTTGGTTACTTGTGCTCCAGCATACGCCGTAAGCAGTTACAGATTCAGTAAGGGTTGATGTAATTAAACCGCCGCTATGCGCGGTGGTGCCGGCGGCATCAATAACCACATCGGTAGTAACTACAGTAGGTGCTACACCTGGGGTAGTTGATGTGCCCTTGGTACATCCGGAAATAATTGAAATAATGGCCAACAGGCAAACAGCAAACGAAATTGGTTTGGTTAGGGTTTTGTTCATGTGTGTTAATAGTTTTTTATTACATGTGATATATAAGCACTTTATTAACTCTATACAGGTTTTCATATTATTTCGCTACAGTTGTTTTAACATATATTAACATTATACATGTAAATTGCTGAAGTATAGTATAAAAACTATGATTTGGAAAAGTCGGGCAGGAACTTTTGCTGTGCGAATATTGCTGTAAAAATAACATTTAGGTAGCCAGTAACATTTTACCTATATAATTGTTACATTTTTACAATCTATCAATATGAAATTAAGTCTGTTTTTGCTTGGTTTATGCTTATCAACCGCGGCTGTGGCACAGCAACATATCCCTATACCTCATGGTATGGTTTACGGTGAAAAACCAAATACTACCGCTATGATGGATGCATCTAAAGTGGAAAGTTTTATGGGCAAAAAAACGCGGATAACTACAACCATAAGTGGTAAGGTGCTAAAGGTGGTGCACGAAAAAGGCGGCTGGTTTGATCTGGACGCTGGCGCCGGTAAAGTAATAGCCGCGCACTTCAAAAATTATAATATTACTTTACCCGCGGCCATAGCAGGCCGTATAGTGATTATCGAAGGGGTGGCAGCAAAACAATTCATTGCCGATGATCTGCAGCATCTGGCTGGCGATACCGTTAATGGCAAAAAGCAGCATAAGGTTAAAGTTGATCCTAAAAGGCGGGTAAACTTTGAGGTGAAAGGATTGATTGTTGACAAATAATGCCGGTCGGTAAGATTAGCGTCTGCTTATTTTAACTTGGTGAATGAAAAGTTATAGGTTAAGCGTAAACCGGCGAGGGTAAGTCTTTCATTATCGCTCTCAAAATAATCCACGTGGAAATTTAAATCGACAACATGGTGGTTGGTTGCCAGTACTATAAAACCAATTCCTGCTGTTCCGCCCGGGCTAATCGAGGGATCATCGATACCTCCTATGTGTGCAAATCCTCCAAGTGATCCATATACCTCATCGCTTAAATAATATCTGCCGGTAGCGCCTACATACGCTATATAAGGTGTTTCGATACCAAGAGACGGATTTATGCTAATGGAATTATTCAGTTTAACCTCACCCTGTAAAATTGCGCCAAAACCGGCACCCTTTCCTGAGGTATTGAGCCCGGCACCAAGCCCTATGGCATTTTTAGCCTGGGCATTTGCAAAGTTAGCGCTGCAAATAATACAGGGAATAATAAGGGTTATCTTTAAAATATATTGCAGGATATTTTTCATAGATGGGAGCAATTTAATAAATATACCTGATAATGAAGTGATATCCATTAGACACAAGTAGCTTTTAGACTATTATCAGCCTTTCATACTTGTGCCAGATAAAAGAAAAACTTGTCTTTGCGAGGAGGAACGACGAAGCAATCGCGAACTATGCGTATTCGTCCGGTAAAGTTCGCGATTGCCGGGCTTCGCTCGCAAAGACATGTTGTTGCTTAATGTTAATTACGAGAGAAACGAATAAAACAAAAAAGCCAGCTGTTTATGCAGATGGCCTTTAAAATATTATTAATAAAATTACTTAAAACTTAGCGTCGCGGGTTAATACGGATGGTTCCAGGTATAGGCTGGTTGAAAAAAGCTCCTTTATTTTTTGAGCAATCTCGGCCCTGTTGATGGTGGCCGCGTCTCGTCTGCATTTGATGTGGTGCTCCCTGGCTACTTTCTCGGCCAGATCACCCAATGTTTTTACTTTGAGTTCTTTGCCAAACTTTCCGGCAAGCAGTAAACCTGCAAAGGCCACAACGAGGCCAATAACGGCCATTACAGGCTGATAAAAGAAGCCAACTACAGATGCCATCAGCACAAATACAAATGTGCCTACAACGCCCTGTTTGGGTTGTAGCAGGTTTATTTTAAAACCCATCTCCTTTTCAATTTCGGCAATTACCTCTAAGCGGGTCTCCCTCGGAAAAATGTCTGCTAATTTTGTTTGGGGCTTTACTAACTCTTTTGGTGGCGACACGGTGGAGTTAATGGCATTGCGTATTTTATAAAAAGCCTGCTGGGTGGTGCAACTATCGTTATTGGTTTGTTTTACCTTTTCAACAACAATATCGCAAAGCTTGCCAAAGGTTTTAACATCCTTACGGGATGTATCTTCTAAGCTGATATTGAACGATCTTTCAATTTTTACAAGAACATCATCTATATCTTCAGGATCAACATTATTAAGGTTGAATGCCTGTGTATTACTTGAATTAACTTTCAATCTGTAGTAACCTTAGTTCAACAATAATTTACCTGCAGCTGGGGGGCTGCAGGTAAACGTTATTCAGTTATTAAACTGCGGGGGCAGTTTAATGTTTTAGTAAATTATTTGCTTAAGTACATTGACTTTTCTTTATACAAATGCCTGAAGTATGGGTCTTGCAGGTTTGGTATAAAGCGGATGGCTTCGCCGGTTGATTTCATTTCGGGGCCAAGCTCCTTGTTTACTTCAGGGAATTTATCAAAAGAGAACACAGGTTCTTTAATGGCATAACCCCATAGTTTGCGCTCAATGGTAAAATCTTTCAGCTTGTTGGCTTCCAGCATTATTTTGGTAGCAATATTGATGTAAGGTACATCGTAAGCCTTGGCTATAAACGGTACAGTACGTGAAGCGCGTGGGTTAGCCTCAATTACATATACTTTATCGTCTTTAACGGCAAACTGGATGTTCAGCAAGCCGCGTACGTTTAATGCTTTAGCAATTTTTACGGTGTATTCTTCCATTTGATGGATCACATTATCTGAGAAATCAAACGGTGGTAACACAGAGTACGAATCGCCGGAGTGGATACCCGCAGGCTCGATGTGTTCCATCATACCGATGATATGTACATCGTCACCGTCGCTGATCGAGTCAGTTTCGGCTTCCGCGGCACGGTCAAGGAAGTGATCGATCAACACACGGTTTCCTGGCAGGTTGCGCAGTAAGCTTACTACGGCTTTTTCCAGGTCTTCGTCATTAATCACAATGCTCATACCCTGGCCACCTAATACATAGCTTGGGCGAACCAATACCGGGTAACCTACATGGTGGGCAACTTCCAATGCTTCTTCAGCGCTTTCGGCTACACCGTATTTAGGGTAAGGAATCTCAAGGTCTTTCAACAGGTCAGAGAAACGGCCGCGATCTTCGGCGATGTCCATGTTATCAAAAGAGGTACCGATAATTCTGATACCGTGCTCATGCATTTTCTCAGCCATTTTCAGCGCGGTTTGACCACCAAGCTGAACAATTACACCGTAAGGTTTTTCCAGATCAATGATCTCGCGAACGTGCTCCCAGAATACCGGCTCAAAATATAGCTTATCGGCCATATTAAAGTCGGTTGATACCGTTTCAGGGTTACAGTTCACCATGATGGCCTCGTAGCCTGCCTCTTTAGCAGCTAATAAACCATGCACGCAGCTGTAATCAAACTCAATACCCTGGCCAATACGGTTAGGGCCCGAACCTAATACAATTATTTTCTTTTTATCTGACGATACCGATTCGTTCTCGCCTTCGTAAGTAGAGTAGTAGTAAGGTGTTTTTGCAGGGAACTCAGCCGCGCAGGTATCAACCATTTTATAAACACGGTTAATGCCCAGGGCTTTGCGGCGCTGGTAAACATCCTCTTCGGTCACATTACCCAATATGTAAGCTATTTGGGTATCTGAGAAACCTTTTTGTTTCAGGGTGTAGAAGAAATCCTCAGGAATATTAGTTAATGAATAACGGCGAAGCTCGTTCTCCAGGTTTACCACATCCATGATCTGGTTCAGGAACCAGCGGTCAATTTTTGTTACTTTACGAACCGACTCGATAGGTACGCCTAAGCTTAGCGCGTCATACACATGGAACAACCTGTCCCAGCTTGGATGCTCCAGGCTGTGCATGATTTCTTCCAGGTTGCGGCTCTGGCGGCCATCGGCACCTAAGCCTGCACGACCGATCTCTAAGCTTTGACAGGCTTTTTGCAGCGCTTCAATAAAGCTGCGGCCAATGCCCATCACCTCACCTACAGATTTCATTTGCAGGCCCAGCTCTTTGTTGGCGCCTTTAAACTTATCAAAGTTCCAGCGAGGTATTTTAACGATCACATAATCCAGCGTAGGCTCAAAGTAAGCCGAAGTGGTTTTGGTGATCTGGTTTTCAATTTCGTCAAGGTTGTAGCCTATGGCCAGCTTGGCAGCAATTTTAGCAATTGGGTAACCAGTTGCTTTTGATGCCAGTGCCGATGAGCGTGAAACGCGCGGGTTAATTTCAATAGCGATGATGCTTTCATCGGCAGGGTTAACCGAAAACTGTACGTTACAGCCGCCGGCAAAATTACCGATGGCGCGCATCATACGGATGGCCTGGTTACGCATGCTTTGGTAGCAGCGGTCGCTCAGGGTCATGGCCGGGGCCACGGTGATTGAGTCGCCGGTGTGGATACCCATCGGGTCAAAGTTCTCGATAGAGCAGATGATGATCACGTTATCGTTGTTATCACGCAACAACTCCAGCTCATATTCTTTCCAGCCTAATACAGCCTGCTCCACCAAAACCTCG
>NZ_JBCECK010000184.1:0-9033 GCF_039207105.1 Mucilaginibacter sp. | reverse complement strand
TATCAGTATAGTGCCTACCAGCCTGTCCTGATGAATGATGCATTTTTTATAGTAGCGCTTGGCCTTATCAATAAAGACGATCTCTTCATAATTTACATTGTCGGGGCATTCAGATAAGCCAATACTGCACAGATCAAAACCATGAATTTTAATGATGTTCATGAACAGGGTGCCTTTGTAATAGCTGGCAATATCGCCGTTCATGTATTTAGCCATTACTTCGGCTTGCTGCTCGGCGGCAGCTGTAATGCCGTAAAGGGTACCTTCAAACTCGGCAATTTCGCCAATGGCGTATATGTCGGGATCGCTTGTTTGCAGGCGTTCGTTAACAATAACACCGCGTTTGCATTCCAGCCCGCAGTCTTTGGCAATTTCCAAATTGGGGGTGGTACCGATGGCCAGGATCATGGCGTCGCAATCAATTTTGTTGCCGCTTTTCAGTCCGACGCCGGTTAGTTTTGAGCGGCCGTAAAACAACTGCACTTCATCATCATAATAAATATCGCAACCCTGATCGGCCATTTCTTCGGCTAATAGCTGGCTGCCCAGCGCATCTAACTGCCGGTTCAGGAACCGGGATACACGCTGTACAATGGTTACCTTCTTGCCAATTTCGCGCAGGGAAGCAGCCATTTCCAGCCCAAGCAAGCCCCCGCCAACAATAACAACGTGACCACCTTGCGGTACGTGTTTGATAAAGGCGTCGGCATCGTTACGGCTGCGCATAGTGAATATGCCTGGTAACGCAGGCACGTTTTTGGGGACTGACGCGCGGCTGCCTGTGGCCAGCACCAATACATCATAGGAGGTTTTAACACCTCGTGAATCAGTCACTATTTTATTGGCCCTGTCAATTTTTTCGATGCTTACCCCCCGATGCATCCTGATCTTGTATTCGGGCTCTTCCGAATCTTTCATTTTTACCAGCTGCTCCCATGATTGCTCGCCACTGATATAATCGGGCAGCATAACCCGGTTGTAAAATGGATGGTTCTCTTTACTGAAGATGGTAATCTCGTCGTCCTGATTGAGCTCCCGATATGATTTTACAAAGCCATAAGCACCAGCTCCGGCCCCTACTACTACAATACGCTGAAAAGGTTTCTGGTGTTTTTTAAGGTTTACCGAGCAATACTTAAAGTCGGGCTCTTTGGATATGGGGTCAACCTTGTCGCTGGTAATGTTATTGGCACGGTTAAGGTCGTTATTCAAAATTTTGCCCCAATGCATAGGTAAAAACACCACGCCGGGTTTTATCTGGTCGGTAAGCCGGGCCTGCACCCTTACCTCACCGCGGCGTGAGGTAATAACCGTAATATCACCTTCATTAAGCTGTAGGGTGGCCGCATCAGCCGGATGAATTTCTAAAAAAGCCTGTTTATAATGCTGGTTAAGCTTATTTACCTTGCCCGTTTTACTCATGGTATGCCACTGATCGCGGATGCGGCCCGTGGTCAATATGAATGGAAATTCATCATCAGGTAATTCACTGGTGAGTATATCTGACACCGGACTGATCACTGCTTTGGTTGAGGGGGTATAAAAAACCTTATCGGTAAATAAGCGGGGAGTACCCTTTGATAAATTTTTCTTTTTGTAGGGCCATTGCACCGTTTTTTGTGCTTTAATCACATCATAGCTCAGGCCGCTGATATCGATATTGGTTTTAGCTGTAAGTTTTACATGTTCAGCGTAAATAGCCGCCGCGTTTTCAAAATCAAAGCCTTTATAACCCATTTTGCGGGCAAAGCGGCAAATGATCTCAGAGTCGGGCAGCGCCTCGCCGGGAGGGTCAATGATCTTGTTCAGGTAACTGATGCGGCGCTCGGAGTTGGTCATGGTGCCCTCCTTTTCGGCCCAGGCAGCAGCTGGGAGTATAACATCGGCGTAAGCCAGGGTTTCGGGCTTATTGCTTACCTCCTGTACCACAACAAACTTGGCTTTTTTTAACGCCTCTTCGGCCAGGCGAACATTGGGCAGGCTGGTAAGTGGGTTGGTACACATGATCCAGATAGCCTTCAAACGGCCATCATTCAAAGCCTCAAACATTTCGGTAGCTGTTAAACCCGGTTTTGGCTGAATAGGCTTACCTCCCCAGAATTTTTGAACCTCCTCCCGGTGTACCGGATTGTTCAGGTTACGATGTGCTGGTAGCAGGTTTGACAGGCCGCCAACTTCCCTTCCACCCATTGCATTGGGCTGGCCAGTTAATGATAAAGGGCCCGAACCGGGTTTGCCAATGTGCCCGGTTATGAGGTTGAGGTTAATAAGGCTCAGGTTTTTATTTACCCCGATGGCGCTTTGGTTAAGTCCCATAGTCCACATAGTAATAAAACCTTTGGCCTCTCCTATGTATTTCGCCGCAAGGCGAATATCAGCCTCGCGTAAACCGCAGATCTTTGCACTCTCGCTTAATGTTCTTTCAAAAACAATAGCGCTGTATTGTTCAAAACCTTCGGCATGATTGTTAATAAAGTCTATGTCTATATCGCCATTCTCTATCAGCAGCCTGCCAATGGCATGGTTCAGGGTAACATCCGTTCCGGGGTTGATCTGTAAATGCAGATCGGTAATGGCGCAAGTATCAGTCACCCGCGGATCAATGACGATGACCTTTGCATCGGGATTGGCCGCTTTGTGTGCCTCCACCCTGCGCCATAAAATAGGATGGCACCAGGCCGGGTTGCCGCCCATCACATAAAAACAATCGGCCAGTTCAATATCATCATAACAAAGCGGAACGACATCTTCACCTAAAGCTATCTTATAAGCCGCCACCGCACTGCTCATGCACAGGCGCGAGTTGGTATCAATATTATTGCTGCCGATAAAGCCCTTGATCAGCTTATTAACAACATAATATTCCTCGGTTAAACATTGGCCTGAGGCATAAAAGGCAACCGAATCTGGCCCGTATTTATCAATAAATGTTTTAAAAACGGCGGCGGTACGGTCAAGGGCATCGTCCCAACTTACCTGTTGCATGGGCATACTTTTATTATAGCGCATTTGAGGATAAAGCAGGCGGTCGCTTTTATCGTTCACCGTATAATGCAGGTTCATGCCTTTGCTGCACAGCATTCCTTTGTTCACCGGGTGCTCGGTATCGCCCTGTAGTGAAATAGTGCCATTTTTTTCTTTGTTCACTACAACGCCGCAACCAACCCCGCAATAACAGCAGGTGGAAGTTAGGGCATTGGCCGTTAACCTGTTTTTTGATGACGATGCCTTTGCGCTCATACTCAATTATGCCATGCTGCCCGCTACTACAGATTCAGTGTCAGGAACAGATTGTTTATAAAAGCGGGTGACGAATATAATTACCGCTACCACCATAACGGTATAGCCTATATAGGTAAAAGCCTGCACGTAAGTAATAGCATCCGACTTGAACAGGAAGCCAAACAACATCCCGCCGAAATTTCCGCCTGCACCAACTATGCCACTAACCAAACCTACATTTTTGGTGTTCACAAAGGGTACTATCCCGTAGGTAGCGCCATTGGCCATTTTCAGGAATAGGGCGAAAGATAGCATTGAAACTATAGCTGCCAGTAAAGTGCCGGAATGAGCAAACAGTATTAGCCCAAGGCCTTCAAAAAGTAGTACTCCTGCAAGCAGCAGGCCTTTGCCCCGCATGCCGAATTTGCCGCCTACTTTATCAGATACAATGCCGCCCAAAGCTCTGGCAAACAAATTCATAGAGCCGAATATACCCGCCCAGAAACCTGCAGAACTTTGCGACAGGTGAAAAGAATCAACAAAATGGAGGGAGGCTACATTGTCAAAAGTGATTTCCATGCCAAAACACATGGCATAGGCCAGGGTAAGCGCCCAAATGCGCCAGTCGGCCAGTACGCTCCAATCGGTTTTTGATGATTTACCCTGGGTGTACCCTACCTCGTCATAATTGCCATTGGGAGTATCTGTGGTATACTTTGAATATAAAAACGCGATAATCAGCATCAATATTCCAGGAACGATCATGGCATAGCGCCAGGCCTGAGCGCTGGTATAGCCAAAGCCAACTATGGTGGCAAATATTAAAGGCATCACCATATTGGTCACCCCTCCACCCAAATTACCCCAGCCACCCGTTACCGCATTGGCAGTACCTTTCAGATTTGGCGCAAACATCATGGAGGTATGGAACTGGGTGATCACGAAGGATGCGCCTATAACACCAATAGCCAGCCTGAACAATAAAAAGGTGGTATAATCATGCGCCAGGCCAACAAAAAACACAGGCAGTGAACCCACTAACAATAACCGGATGGCAGTTTTTCTTGGCCCCCAGGTATCGCAAAGCTTACCTATGATTAGGCGGGCAACAATAGTGGCTGATACAGATGCTATAATGATATTACCCACCTGCCCTTTACTTAAATGCAGTTCGGTACGGATGGTGGGCATGAGGGGAGCCAAACCAAACCAGCCAAAAAAGCACACAAAAAACATGAGCCAGGTAATGTGGAACGTGCGCATTTGCACACCTTTGAGCGATAATATGTTGAGTTTGGTCAGTTGATTTTTCATCGTTCTAAATTTTTAATGGGGGTATTTACTTGTTTAGAAATTCGGGTTTGATGTTGACTTGCAGGTAGGCCCATACCGGTTTTAGGTTAGCCGTACCCGGAGTGATATTTTTGGCGTATTCCATACTGCGGGTGGCTGCCATATAGGAAAAGCCCAGATCAATGCCGGTGAATTTATTTAACTTATAGCCTGTCGTAAGGTCAAACTCGGTACCTAAATACTTGTCTATAGCCTGACCGTTAATGTCTTTCTGATCCTGAGCCAGCAGGAAGTAATGATTGGCCAGCTCGGTAGTAAAGCGGTTATTGGCCGAAGTATACTTTACTTTTAAATATGGATTGCTTAGGCCCCCGGTAGGCGCGCCGCTTACCGCGTAAAAGTAATCCATGTATCCCCAAAACTTATGAGGGGTACCATAAAGCGGGTCGAACCGATGGTTGGTTTTAGAAGTTGAAAAAGCATCATTGCCCGAAAGGTAATCCCAGCCGGCGGTATAGCATAAGGTATTAGGCCTATAACTTATAGAACTTGTAAACATATAAGCATTTAACGACAGCCCTTCGCGGTCATGACCTCCCTGATAATAATAGCCGCCCGTTAATGCCAGTTGGTTTTTATCACCAAAAACGGGGTTTGCTAATAAGCCGGTGGTGTAGCGGGTATTTACGCCGGTTTGGTTAAAGCGCTTGCCATATACATAGCCGACATCTGTCCCTGAAGTATTTTTAACCGAATCAAGTATATATTTACTAAACTGATCGGCCAGAAACAAACCTGATATTTTGGTTTTATTGAGCTTTTTGGCCGCGTACAAATACTCCAGCGCTTTATAGTTTTGGGTGGCGGCGTTGCTGCCCGGTGTATTTAAATAAGCCGGGGCTCCGTTTTTTGCACTGATGCCCGCGCTGTTAATCAGCGGAATCATGTTTGCAGGAGTATTTACAAGGTTGCCTTTACTGTCTTTTACGGTAGCGGGTATATTGGCTGGCGTATAAAAGGTGCCGTTGTAATTGATGGCATCGGAGTTTTGATTAAATGCGGCTCCCAGGTCAACTTGCCAGTTGTTTTGCAGCACTTTTAATACAATGGCATCATGGCGGCGGCCCTGTTGGGTCCAGTCAAAATTACCCAGCAGACGTTCATCATCGTAAACCAATTCCTGTTTGCCAATTTTAACAGCAAAGTAATCAACCGGAGATGATTTAAAGGAAGTATCTTTTTTGTTGGATAAGATGATTTCGGCCCAGGCTTCATGCAGCCCTAATTTGTTGCCATCGGCAGCGGTGATGGTGGAGGCGTCCTGCCCCCAAAGCCTTACATCTTGAACGGTAGTATGGAAAATGAGTTTGCTTGATCTGTAATCAAGCGTTAAACGCGTTCGTTGAGAAATAAAGGCTGCATCTTTATAACCTTTGGTTTGCAGCGTACCGTAACCATCCCTTAATTCGCCGCGGGTACGCAGTTGTCCTGAAAATGAAACTTGCGCATTTGCATTGAAACAGGAAAAGCATACTACCAGAAATGCAATTGCAGGAATAGTGCATTGGTTTAATACATTTTTGTACATTTGAGATAGTTTTTTTATTTGTTAAAGCAAGAAAACTGTTTAACCCTGTCTGGGAATGCGACCTCCCGACAGGGCTTTTTTTATCCCAATAATTAAACTATACCTATATAAACCTTGCCGTCGGCAACTTTTACCGGGTAGGTTTTAATCTGGTATTCCTCACCGCTTAGGCATTCCCCGCTGATGAGCGAAAATGCTTTTTTATGAAAGGGACAGGCTACTTTGGGTGTGCAATCCTCGCCGGTGCTGCCTATCATACCGCGCGAAAGCACCATTTGTTGTTTGTGCGGGCAAAGGTTTTGTGTGGCATACCACTCGCCCCGGCGCGAAAAATTATATAGAGCTATTTGCTCGTCACCATGCTTTACGCAGGCGCCGCCATTTTCGGGCACATCATCTGTGTAGCAGGCTAATACCCATTCAATATCTGCAACTGTTTCCATATTTATGTTTTTTAGCTGTTTTATAGGTTTTATTTACCACTGAGCTTTTACCTGCTCGCGCATGGTTTCAAATTTTACCGATGGGTCTTTTTCCAGTGGGGCGTTAATAAAGTGTGCAAAGCGTTTACGCAAATCTGGGTTTTCCACAACTTCTTTCCATTCGCAATGATAGGTGTCTACCAGTTGCTGCATCTCCTCATCCAACTTTTCGGCAATGCCCAGGCTATCATTAATAACCACGTTTTTGAGGTAGCTCATACCGCCATCCATTTTATTAAGCCAGGTGGCGGTGCGGGTAAGCGGATCGGCGGTTTTTATGTAAAACATCAAGAACCTGTCTATATATTTAATACAGGTAGCACTATCAACATCGGTTGCCAGCAGCTGAGCATGCTGTGGTTTAGAGCCACCATTGCCGCACACATACAGGTTCCAGCCTTTTTCGGTAGCGATGATGCCAAAGTCTTTTGATTGCGCTTCGGCGCATTCGCGGATGCAGCCACTTACACCTCCTTTAAGTTTATGCGGGGCACGAATGCCTTTATATCTGTCTTCAATTTCAATGGCAAATGATACGCTGTCATGTAATCCAAAGCGGCACCAGGTGCTACCCACGCAGCTTTTTACGGTACGGAGGGCTTTGCCGTAAGCATGGCCACTTTCAAAACCGGCATCTATCAGTTCTTCCCAAATTTCGGGCAGATCATTAACGTGCGCGCCGAACAGATCAATGCGCTGGCCGCCGGTTATCTTGGTGTATAGGCCGTATTTTTTTGCCACCTGGCCAATTACGATCAGCTTATCCGGGGTGATCTCTCCGCCGGGGATGCGTGGTACAACAGAGTAAGTGCCGCCCTTTTGTATGTTGGCTAGGTAACGATCGTTACTGTCCTGAATGGTATCTTGTTTTACAATAACATCATTCCAAAGGCTTGATAATATACTGGCTATAGCTGGTTTGCACACCTCGCAGCCATCGCCTTTGCCAAAGTGATCCAGTACCAGGTCGTAATTTTTAACCTTATTTATTTTTACAAGATCGTAAAGTTCCTGGCGTGAATAGTCAAAATGCTCGCAAAGAACGTTTTTAACATATTGGCCATTGGCTTTCATGGTTCCGGTTATCAGGTCTTTTACTAATGGTACGCATCCGCCGCAACCTGTGCCGGCTTTAGTACATTTCTTGATCTCATCAATACCGCAAGCGCCATCATTAACTGCCGAGCATATGGCCGATTTTGTTATAGCCTCGCACGAGCAGATCAGCGCCTCGTCGGGCAGGTTCATAACACCTGCACCTTCACTTGCTTCGCCGCCGCGTGAACCTAAGATGAGATCTTCGGGATTTGGCGGCAGGGCAATTTTATTGTTTACAGTTTGCAGCAACATGTTGTAGGCATCGGCATCACCAATTAAAATGCCGCCTAATAAATATTTACCATCATTACTAATGTTGATGCGTTTGTATATGCCTTTGTGGGTATCTTCAAATACAATGGTGCGGCAGTCGGGTTCTGTTATAAAGGCATCGCCAAAGCTGGCTACATCAACACCAATAAGTTTAAGCTTGGTGCTCATATCATAGCCGTAAAAACCTTTTTCGCCGCCGGTTAGATAAGTGGCAACAATATCAGCCATTTCATAGCCGGGTGCTACCAAGCCGTATATCATGCCTTCGTAAAGCGCACACTCGCCAATGGCAAAAATGTGCTCATCGCTGGTTTGCATTTTTTCATTTACGATGATGCCTCCGCGGGTGCCGGTATGCAACCCGGCAAGTTTGGCCAGCTCATCGCGCGGACGGATGCCTGCCGATATCACCATCATATCTATAGGCAGGCGGGTATCATCATTAAATTGCAGTGCTTCTATTTTATGCTGACCAACAAAGGCTGCTGTATTTTTATTGAGGTGGATATTTAAGCCCAGGCTTTTTAATTTAGATAGTAGCATGCCGCTACCTGCCGAGTCTATTTGCCGGGGCATTAGCCTCGGGGCAAACTCAATAACATGGGTTTCTTCAATACCCAGATCTATCAGGGCTTTCGCGGCCTCAAGGCCCAAAAGGCCACCACCCATAACGGCGCCAACTTTAGCGTTGGCCGCGTAAGTTTTGATCAGGTCAAGATCATCAATGGTTCTGTACACAAATATGCCTTCTTTTTCAACGCCGGGAATATCGGGTACAAATGCTGATGAGCCTGTAGCCAGCACCAGGTAATCATACTTAACGGTTAATCCTTTTAGGGAGTGTACCGTTTTTTCTGTACGATTTATTTCCTGTACCGGGTCGTTCAGGTGTAATGTTATATTATTGTCGGTGTACCAGGAGGCGGAAGATAATGAAAGCTCAGTTGCTGATTTTCCATTAAAATATTCACTGAGGTGAACCCTATCATACGCTATGCGGCTTTCTTCGCCAAAAACAATGATATTGAAATGTAACGATCTGGCTAATAGTTTTTCACAAAACTTATAACCTACCAT
>NZ_JBCECK010000183.1:0-9098 GCF_039207105.1 Mucilaginibacter sp. | reverse complement strand
GAGTTCCTGAATGCTACAGGTAACTCGGGTTTGGGTGTAGCCACATCCTTTGATATTTTACAGGCACTTGCAAAGATCAGAAGGAGCGGGGCTAATCTGCTTATATGTTTGTTCATTTTATACTTGTTTTTATCTGTCCAGATTCAGGGGACATCACTCAGCAATTGAATTATTTATGTTTTTTGATCAGTTCTCCGATGCCGCTGTGTTCATCTTCGGGGTATTCGTCAAGTAAAACTGCTACGGGTATACCTGTAAACCTTTCCTGAAGACTTTGAAATATCACGAACAGAACAGGTATAATGAGCAGGCCGAGAACAACGCCTGATACCATGCCGCCTGCCGCGGATATACTGATAGAGTGGTTACCCTGAGCAGATGGGCCGGTAGCGATACTCATCGGAAACAGACCAAAAACAAACGCGAGAGATGTCATGATGATTGGCCGCAAACGCATTTTAGCAGCAATGAGGGCCGATTCAATCAACGTAGAGCCCGCCTTTCGTCGCTGTACGGCAAATTCTACTATCAGGATGGCGTTTTTAGCTAACAAACCGATGAGCATAATCAAGGCTACCTGTACATAAACATTGTTTTCTATTCCGGTTAAACCTAATACAAAGAATACTCCGAATACACCCACAGGAATAGATAATATCACTGCCAGCGGAAGTATGTAGCTTTCATATTGTGCGGCAAGAATAAAGTATACAAATACCAAACTCATGATGAATATGAGCGTGGATTGTCCGCCTGATGAAAGCTCTTCCCTGGTTTGTCCCGAGAAGTCATAGGCATAGCCTGCCGGTAACTCTTTAACTGCCAGGTTCTGGATAGCCCTAATGGCATCGCCTGTACTGTATCCGGGTTTTGGAATTACATTTAAGCTTATAGAACTGAACAGGTTGTAACGGGAAGCAGTGGCCGAACCATACACACGGGTAAGTTTAACCAGTGTATTGATAGGTACCATTTCTCCAAGCTTATTTTTTACAAAAATTCGGTCCATCGTTGAAATGTCTGCCCGGTCGGCAACATCTGCCTGAATAACCACCCGGTAATATTTACCAAAGCGGTTAAAGTCAGAGGCCTGCGAACTGCCAAAATAGGTTTGCATGGTTGATAGTATATCTTTCACATTTACACCAAGCTGCCCGGCTTTGTCATCATTGATCTCCAATTGAAACTGCGGATAATTTGTTTTGAAAGTTGTAAACGCGAAGGCTATCTCTTTTTGCTGCATTAGTTTACCTATAAATCCGTTAGCTATATTGCTGAATTTATCTAATCTGCCGCCTGTTTTATCTTGAAGCACCAGGTCAAGAGCCTCCACATTACTAAATCCGGGAACGGTTGGAAACGTAAACACAAAGAAGCTTCCATCATTGATGGCATTAAGCTTAGCCCTAACCTCATCCATGATCTTATTAATATCTTTGATCTTCCCTCTTTTTTCGGCAGGTTTGAGTACCACAAAGCAAACACCATCTGACGGGCTGCTGGAGTTAGTTAACAAATTATAGCCCGATATGGCATCGGTAAAGGTAACGGACTCCATTGCACGCAGTTTGGCCTCAGCGGTGCTAATCACCTTAATGGTGCGGTCAAGCGAGGTTCCGGGTGGGGTATTAATAGCGATGGCAATAAATCCCTGGTCTTCTGACGGGATAAAGCCGGTTGGTGTTTTCTTAACCATCCATATGGTCACCAGGAAAACTATAGCGATGCCACCCAAGCTGATCCATTTATTTTTGATCAGGAATTGCAGGCCCCGGATATATTTGTTGGTAAGTGAGTTAAAGCTGCTGTTAAACCCGGTAAAAAATCTTTTTCCAAAACTACTTTTTGGCTGGTCGGGCTCTTTATGATCATTATTTAAGAATAACGCGGCAAGGGCAGGACTAAGCGTTAAGGCATTAACAGCAGATATAATGATGGCTGTTGCCATAGTGAAAGCAAACTGCCTGTAAAATACTCCGGTTGAGCCCTCCATAAATCCGACAGGAAGAAACACAGCCGACATTACCAGGGTTATGGAAATAATAGCACCTGTAATTTCATGCATGGCTTTTGCCGTGGCAGCTTTTGCGCCCAGATGTTTGTGCTCCATTTTTGCGTGTACAGCCTCAACCACCACAATAGCGTCATCCACAACAATACCTATAGCCAATATCATGGCAAATAGGGTTAGCAGGTTGATTGAAAAACCAAATAACTGCATAAAAAAGAAGGTGCCGATAATGGCCACCGGTACTGCTATTGCCGGGATCAGGGTAGAACGGAAATCCTGCAGGAAGAGGAACACAACAACAAACACCAATATGAAAGCCTCGATCAAGGTATGCTTTACCTGCGATATAGATTCATCCAATGATACTTTGGTGTTATAAAAGATGCTATATTTAACCCCTGACGGGAAATCTTTTCCAGCTTTTTCCATCAGTTTGGCTATAGCTATCTGAATTTCATTGGCATTTGAGCCGGCAAGCTGGAAAACGCCTATAGCTACACCTTTTTTACCGCTAAGCTGCGTAAGGCCACTGTAAGTATATGAACCAAACTCTACCCGGGCTATATCTTTTAGCCGGAGTACGGAGCCATCGCTGTTTGATCTTATCGCTATGTTTTCATATTCTTCAGGTTTGGTCAGCTTACCTTTATATTTAATGATATATTCAAAAGATACCTTGCTGCCTTCACCAAACCTGCCAGGCGCGGCTTCCAGGCTTTTATCCTGTATAGCCGCTGTAACTTCGGCTGTTGTAATTTTGTAGGTTTCCATTTGGGCAGGGTTTAGCCAGATACGCATGGAGTAATCCTTAACACCACCAAAAATACTGGCCGAACCTACTCCCGTGATCCGCTTGATCTCAGGAATGATATTGATCTGAGCGTAGTTGGTAACAAATATCGGATCGTATTTTTTTTCGTCTTCGGTATACAAGCCCAATACCATGATCAAACTGTTTTGTTGTTTTACCGTGGTTATCCCTTGTTGAATAACTTCCGCGGGTAACTGGCTGATTGCCTGTGCCACCCTGTTTTGCACATTCACCGCCGCCTGATCAGGATTTGTGCCCAGTTTAAAGTATATAGTGATGTTCAATGAGCCGTCATTGCTGGCTGTAGAGGTCATATAGGTCATGTTCTCTACCCCGTTAATGGATTCTTCCAATGAAGGGGCAACAGATCTTAATACGGTTTCGGCATTAGCACCAGGGTAATTGGCGGTTACCAATACCGCAGGGGGCGCGATGTCCGGAAACTGTTGTAATGGCAGTTTAGATAAACCAAGCACACCCAGAATAACCAGGAGTATGGAGATAACCGTTGCCAGTACCGGTCTTTCTATGAATTTTTTAAACATGACTTTGAAGTTTATGTGTTAGAAACAAGAATTGAATTAGGACGATAAATGCCATCATCTATCTTCTTACCGCTTGATTCTTGTATTCGATTTATGTTAGTTTTTCGCGATGGTTGTTTTTTCGCTTGCAGCTTCGGGGTGAATTAGAGTGCCTTCCTGCAGGCTGCCAATGCCGCTCAAAACAATGCGGTCGCCTTTTTTTACGCCATCCTTAACCAGGTAATTATTGCCCGATTGTCCCGAAACGGTTATAGCGCTCATTTTTATTTTATTACTATCTGATACAGTGTACACAAAAATTTTATCCTGCATTTCGGTAGTTGCCTGCTGCGGAACAAGGATAACGTCAGGGTGTTGCAAACTTAACCTGAGCTTGCCGGTATTGCCCGAACGCAGCAGACCCGCCTTATTGGGGAAGCTGGCCCTTAGGGTAATTGCGCCTGTAGTTGAATTGAACTGGCCATCAATCATATCAATGCTGCCCTTAACCGGGTATTCAGAATTATCAGCAAGCAGCAGGGTTGCAGGGGGCAGGTGTTTTAGTTTTTCCTTTAAGGTTTCACCGGGATATTGTGCCTTAAAATTGACGAATTCCTTTTCGCCGAGGGAAAAATATACATGTACCTCATGCACATCAGATAGATCGGTAAGCGGAGTTTGATCTGATGGACTTACCAGGCTGCCCTGTTTCTTTAATAACCGGCCAATATAGCCGCTCACCGGCGCTTTAATTAAGGTATATCCTAAATTGATGCGGGCCGTAGATACGCTTGCTTGGGCAGATTCGATATTCGCTGTAGCAATGTTAAAAGCTTCCCGGGCTGTTTTTAGCTGATATTCTGATACTACTTTGTTTTGTACAAGGGGTGTTAGTTTTTCTACCTCTAACCGGGCATTAGCCTGTGATGATTCTGCGGCGTGAAGTGTGGCCAGGGCATTGTTCAGCGCTGCCCGGAAGGGTTGCTCGTTGATCATAAAAAGGGGCTGGCCGGCATTTACAAATGAGCCCTCATCTACAAATATCTTGTCTAATAGCCCGCTAACCTGGGGCCTTACCTCTATGTTTACAGTTCCCTGGATGGAAGCGGGGTAGTCCTGAAATGTTGTTTCGCTGGTTGAACCCAGGCTGGTGACAGGCAATGATGGCGGTGAAGGATTGGCTGCCGTTTGTGGTTGTGGTTTGCAGCCTGCCGCCAAAATAACCAGGATTGCCAAATAGGAAATTTTCATAGTGTTAAAATTTATAGTGTGTTTAATGTTTTAATGATTGGAGTTTGTTTGTGCTTCATTATGAGTAACTTGTGGTAATTTAATCAGGTAATTCAGACACATTGATCTGAAAAATGAGGCAACAGAAATCCTCTCTCCTTACAAACAGTGCATTGCACCTGTAATAGAAGAAATGGTTACGTTATTTAAAGACTTTACGCCAGCTATTGCTATATGAACCGCTTAATTAAAGCGCAAGCAATCGGAGGCTCCGAAAGAAACCGTATGTTAAGATTGCTGTTAAAAAGGATTCATCCAAAGCCCGGCCCTTTGTTACCGCTGTGCATATTAGCGTCTGGAAGTACAGCTATGTAAGTAATTACCACTGTGCAGAAAAATAAAATTACCCGGGTTGTTAAATATATCAGTACTTCCATAACTTACGTTTTTTGCGGTTTTTTAATACTTGATAATAAGTGTTGCCGTTACGCTTCGTGTTAAACTTCATTGTTTCCATTACTTGTGTGTTATGGGGACAAAAATCGGCAGATGCAAGGACAAAAAACTTCAACTACTGTAAGAAATGAAATCTGTAGATAAAAAAATCAAACGGGGGTTGGGTTGATCATGAGGTTTAATCAACCTTGCTTCGTTTTGCACGCAGGAGGCTGAGGAAACCCGGTGTAAATCCTAAAAAAGAGGCAAGCATATATTGCGGTATGCGCTGCACAAAATCCGGAAAGGCTTTATTAAATGAGTGATACCTTTCTTCGGCAGTGTGGCAAAGGAACAATTCTAATTTCTTCAGCTTGGCGGTATAGGCTATCTGCATCATTATTCTGAAATATTTATTAAGCTTTGGAATTTTGATCATCAGCGCTTCATAGTTTGCTTTACTAATAAAAGCAACTTCAGTACATTCCACCGCCTGGATGTAATAGTCGCTGGGTAATTGCTTATCAAAACTGTCCAAATCACTCATCCACCAGCCAGATATGCCAAAGTGAAGAATTTGTTCTGCTCCGGAATTGGTGATTACATACAGGCGAAGGCAGCCCGTGAGGATGAAGTAATTGCCCTGGCAAACATCACCACTTTTTAATACATAATCTTTTTTGGATAGCTTTTTATATTTGAAATGGTTGGTAACGATGGCTTTCTCCTCTTCATCGAGATCGATGTACCGCAACATATGATCTAACAGGTATTTAAACATTTTGCTACTACTTAAGCGATTAATGACAGCCGAACTTTAAGACTGGCGTAAAACACGCTGCTTCAAATTTCGGCCTTATCAGAATTACCTGCATAATACTGGTTATTTGGAGATTATGGACAAAAGTGGCAGTAATTTTAACCATATTGGCAGTAATCGGATATGTTTGTAGTTTACTTTTGGAGTATTGAAAAATTCATGATTTTTTATTGTTTTGTTGATTTTGTATAATATGATGTTGATAGGTAACATCATTATCAAAGGTTCGTTACATGGTGGCGAACCTTTGATTTTTTAACAATATGACCTGTCGGGACGGTCGTAGCTAAAATTAGTTAAATTGTTTAGGGTCGGTTATTCACCAAACAGCAATTTACAAAGTAGGTTGCAGATCTTTGGTTTCGTAAACATAGCATAAACTGCGTTGGGCAGATTCAGCGATCTTACTTCCTTCTTCTACCATTTTTTGACCGCCTTCTGTCTTAATCATATTTTGAAAAGCTTCTAAGCTATCATATTGTGCATATACTACAACACTTGTTCCATCAATGCCTTTGTGAAAGCTTGCGGAGATAAAACCAGGACATTTGGAAATGAATTCATCCGTGTTTTGGATCAGAAAGTTTGTGAGCTCATCTTGCCTGTCGGCCGCTACCGTAAATACATTTATTAACGTGAAGGCCTGTTGTTCTTTTGTAATAGTTACCATAGGATTTTAGATTTAATAATTGAAGATTATGAAATATGTGAGTAAAGTTATAGACCACATGTTATTATTTTATAGTCCAGATTTGGATAATCAGGTAGACCAGATAGCGTTTTTTAGATAAAGTAGTTGATTGAAATACAGTGTGTTGTGTAAATTGGAGGAAGAATAGTTTTTTAGTAAAAATTAGCCTCAAACTTTACCCAAATTGGTAAAGAACATTGTAACTTCACCAATAAATTGATTGGAATGTATGAACCTCTTTTAAAGCATTTGGCTCGTTTTATTCGCATAACTGAATCAGAACGCGAAATTTTAATATCAAATCTCCGCTATAAAAAGGTAGATAAAAAAGGGTATCTTCTAAAACAAGGGCAAATATGTTCAGGGAATTTCTTTGTGCTGTCGGGATGTGTCCGCATGTTTACTATAACGGCAAACGGAACAGAACAAATTGTACAATTTGGTATCACAGGCTGGTGGATAAGTGATTACCATAGTTTTGAAAATAATGTACCGTCTGATTATTATATCCAGGCGGTTGAAGACTCTGAAATTGCCATCATAACCAGATCGGTATGCGATGATTTATTTCAGCAAATACCGCAGCTAAATAATTATTTTCGGAAAATGATGCAGCGAGCCTACGTTGCATCGCTCAAAAAAATTGAACTGCTGCTATGTACATCCGCCGAAGATCGATTTCATCAGTTCACTACTGATTTTCCCGAATTTGTTCAACGTATACCTCAGTACATGTTAGCCTCATTTTTAGGCTTTACACCGGAGTTTTTAAGCATGTTGCGGGCAAAAAATAAAAGCGTTAATAATTCCTGATCATCTTCATTTAGCCATCAACACTATTTCTTAAAGTACTTTAATTATTTGTTTTCTGCCGGCGGATACATTTGTCCTAAAACGACAAATGAAAAGTTTATTAGTAATTAATACCAGCCCCAGAACTACGCGGTCGTACACACGCAAGCTCACAGGAACGTTTACCGATATATGGTTAAAGAAATATCCCGGGGCATTTATTGTATGGAGGGATCTCGGCCTTGAGCATGTTCCTCATGTATCTGAAAACTGGATTGCCGGAGCATTTAAACCAAAGGAGTTAAGATCGGCAGAGGAGCATGAGGCCTTAGCAAAAAGTGATGAATATATTAACGAGCTAAAAAAGGCAGATATTATAGTAATGGGAGTGCCCATGTACAACTACTCATTCCCAAGTTCGCTTAAAGCCTATCTTGACCAGGTTTTGCGGGTTCATGAAACCTGGGAGTTAGATCGTGAAAATATCAGGGATCCATACATCGGGCAATTGAAAAATAAAAAGTTGTACCTGTTAATGTCAAGAGGGGCGCAAGGCTATGAAAAAGGTGGTTATAACGAGCACGTAAATTTTCAAACTACTTATTTAAGGGCAACATTTAAAATGATGGGTATTGTTGATATACACGAAATATCCATAAATGGTGAGCTTTTAGGAGGAAGCAGCCTGGCCGAATCCATTGAAAATTCACAGCTTGAGATTAAACGAATAGTTGAGGATTTAAATATGGTTTTTGAAAACAAGTGATTGCCACTTACCTGTTTAAACGAAAATAAGTTCTCCTGAAAAGCAATTATTTCATCTCCTGATTTTCTTAAAGTACTTTAATTTTTAGTGTTTAAACATTGGGCAACTTCGCATCATTAAAAATTAAACAATAAAAAAATGAGTAAACGATTAGTTATTAGTGAAATAGAGCCCAAGGCTTATGAGGTGATGTTTGAATTTGAAAAATACCTTGCCAAAACAAATTTAGAACCCTCTTTAAAAGAACTTATCAAAATCAGGGTATCGCAAATTAATGGTTGTGCGTTTTGCATCAATATCCATACAAAAGATGCACGCAAGATGGGCGAAACAGAGCAAAGAATTTATGCGTTGAACGCATGGAGAGAAACCCCTTATTTTAGCGAAACAGAAAGAGCGGTATTGGCACTGGCAGAAGAAATTACGTTTATAAGTAAAGGTGTTTCGGACGAAACTTACCAGAATGTGGCCAGTTTGTTTGATTTGCAAACGCTTGCTCAAACCATTATGGCCATCATAGCTATAAATGCCTGGAACAGAATTGCTATTACAACGCACCAACAACCTGCATTTGATTAGTTAGTAAACTTACATAACTAAAAAAGGAAGCTTGCCGGTTTAAGGCAGCTTCCTTTTTTGTTTATAAATGGTGTTTAAGGTGTTAAATGATCAGGAGTTATTTATAGAAATACTCTGTAATGGTTGATGGCTGCTGTTGCGGCTGGGCAATGAGTACACCTGATTTTGTCAATAAACCTTTGCTGTCCACTTCATAAGTAAATGACCTGTTTATCAGAACAGGTACTGTAACAGTACTTGCAGAATAGCCGGTAAACTTTGCGGTTTTAATGTTATTAGCGCTCATTGTATAGTAATCTTTGTATATCAATGAAAGCGCCTTGTCCGGTCCGGATTTGTAATAGTTAGGTTTATCGTCATAGGTATATGTTTCTACCCAGGCCAAACGGGGCGAAGGGTTATTATCATAAGTGTATAAACTATCTACTGGGTCTGTTTT
>NZ_JBCECK010000182.1:0-9127 GCF_039207105.1 Mucilaginibacter sp. | reverse complement strand
CGCTACCTTTGTTAAACACAAAACGAGAAAAGATATGCACACTATATTAGGAGCCGGCGGCCCGGTGGCCAATGCCCTCACCAAAGAGTTAACAAACGCTAACCAAACCGTTCGCTTAGTTAGCCGTAAACCTATACAAACAACTGGTGACAATGTAAGCTGGCAAAAAGCCGATCTGCTGAATTATGACGAAATTTTGGCTGCCGCTAAAGGCTCAACCGTAATTTACCTGGTTGCTGGTTTGGTTTATGATAAGGAGATATGGAAAGTACAATGGCCCGTTATTATGCAAAACGTGATCAACGTGACCAAAGCTACCGGTGCCCGCCTTATATTTTTTGATAACGTTTACATGTACGGCCTGGTGAACGGCCCCATGACCGAAAGCACACCATACAAACCCAATAGCGTTAAAGGGCAAATTCGCGCAGGTATTGCCGATATGCTAATGGATGAGGTGAAAGCCGGTACCATTCGAGCCAGCATTGCCCGTGCCCCCGATTTTTACGGCACCGATTCCAACAACAGTTTTATTGATATGATGGTATTGAGTAACTACGCTAAAAAGAAAGCGGCCCAATGGATGGGCGATCCCAATACAAAACACAACTACATATATATTCCTGATGCTGGTAAAGCCGTATTTTTATTGGGCCAGAACCCGGATAGCGATAACCAGATCTGGCACCTGCCTACCGCACCAGCTATAACCGGTAAACAGTTTCTGGATATTGCCGCCCGCATCTATGAGGTTAAGCCTAAGTATATGCGCCTTACCAAATGGATGTTATGGCTCTTTGGCCTCTTCAACAAATTGGTTATGGGCACAGTGGAGATGTATTATCAAACCGATCATGATTACATTTTCGACAGCAGCAAATTTGAGAAAGCTTTTAATTTTAAACCTACCAGCTATGAGGATGGGGTAAAAGAAGTCAGAAGACAGGAAGTCGGGAAGTAAAATAGTCAGTCCGGAAGTCGGAAAAGTCCGGAAGTCAGAAAGTAAAATAGCATAGTTTTGGGGAGTAGCGCCAAACTTTCGGTCTTTCGGACTTTCCAACTTCCTCTCTTTCTGACTTCCCGGTCTTCCGGACTTTCTGACTTTCCGACTAATCTGACTTTCCGACTAAAAAAACTTCCCAAATAATCTGCACATTTGCATATAAGCACATCTGCATATTATAAAATTATGATCCACAAAAAAACAAGAACATACATTCCGGCAACCCTTGATATCAAATGGGAAAACCTGGAACCGATCTATAAAGAACTGCTCGACCGCCCTATTAACTCAGTTGAAGAGCTGGAAAAATGGCTGCACGATAAAAGCGAGCTGGAAGCCGCTTTGGAAGAAGATTTTGCCTGGCGCTACATCCGCATGACCTGCGATACCGCCAGCGAAGAGCTACTGCAAAACTTTCAATATTTTGCTACTGAAATTGAACCTAAAATTGCTCCTTATGGCAATGAGCTGAATAAAAAACTGGTGGCCAGTCCGTACGTTGATCAACTCGACGGTGAAAAGTACTTCATCTTTTTACGGGCTGTTAAAAAAGCGCTTGAGTTGTTCAGGGAAGAAAACATCCCGGTGCAAACCGAGATTCAGGTTGAACAGCAAAAATACCAGTCGATCACCGGGGCCATGTCTGTTCATATTGATGATAAGGAATATACTTTAGAGCAGGCCTCTGTATTTTTAAAAGGCACCGACCGTGCTAAACGCCAGGAGGTTTGGGAAAAAATAACCAACCGCCGCCTGCAGGATAAAGACCAGCTTGATGAGCTTTTTGACCATCTGCGTAAACTAAGGCATACTGTTGCTACCAATGCTGGGTTTGAAAACTTCCGGGATTACATGTTCCAGGCATTAGGCCGTTTTGACTACACCCCACAGGATTGTTATGCTTTCCACGCGGCTATTGAAACCGAGATTGTGCCCATTCTGCGTGAGCAGGCAGAAAAGCGCAAGGAGGCCCTTCATCTACAGGCATTAAAACCCTGGGATACAGAAGTTGATATATCGGGCAAACCTGCCTTAAAACCGTTTAACGATGGTGCCGAGCTGGTTGAAAAATCAATACAATGCTTCAGCAATATTAACCGTTACCTGGGCGAGCGTTTGGAGATCATGAAGGATAATAACCTGTTTGATGTGGAAAGCCGCAAAGGTAAAGCACCGGGTGGCTATAACTACCCGTTGTCTGAAACCGGTGCGCCATTCATTTTCATGAACTCAGCCAATACCTTTCGTGATCTGACTACGATGGTACACGAAGGCGGCCACGCGGTACACACCTTTTTAACTGCCGATCTGGAACTGAACGATTTTAAACATTGTCCGTCTGAGGTAGCAGAGCTGGCTTCCATGTCGATGGAGTTGATATCGATGGATAACTGGAACGTATTTTTTGATAACGAGGAAGACCTGAAACGTGCCAAACGCGATCAGTTGGTTGACGTATTGAAAACCCTGCCCTGGGTAGCCGTGGTTGACCAGTTTCAGCATTGGATATACACCAACCCTAATCATACCGACGAGGACCGCAGAACAGCCTGGATGGAAATTTACGAACCATTTGGTGCAGGCTTTGTTGACTGGAGCGAACATCCTGATGCCGAGGCTAACCTGTGGCAAAAACAACTGCATATTTTCGAGGTACCTTTTTACTACATTGAATACGGCATGGCCCAGTTAGGCGCTATTGCAGTTTGGAAAAACTACAAGGAAAACCCCGAGAAAGGCCTACAACAATACCTGGATGCCTTAAAATTGGGCTATACCAAAACCATTAAGGAAATTTACGAAACCGCGGGTATCAAATTTGATTTCAGCGCGGCTTATGTAAAAGAACTGGCCCAATTTGTAAAAGCCGAAATGGATAAGTTATAATATGTAAACGGGATAAAGCATAATATGAACCAGGTAGTAAACTTATTTTGGACCATCGTATGCTTTATCCCGATTATTACCTATTGGTCTGTTACCGGCCAACTGCTATGGTGCTTTATATTTCTCGGCATCAGCGTATTGAGCCAGGTGCTACCTTTTAGCCGCCTGCAATTAAGTAGCCAGCCTAAGTTTTACGAAAGGCTTGGTGTTAAGTTTATCCGCAAATTTGTACAGCACGGCGAGTACATTAATAAATTCCACCAAAAAAGACAGCCTCATTACCGCATTGTTAAAGATAAAGTCAGTGCCGCACGATACCTGAAAACGATCATGATGTATGAACGGTTTCATTTCATGTGCTTCGTATTTTTCCTGCTTACTGCCATTCATGCCCTGATTAACTGGCATTACTCTCTTTTTATTATCATCATTATCGCCAACGTTATTTACAACGTTTACCCTATGCTATTGCAGCAATATAACCGGGCAAGGATAGCACGGTTTATCAAATAAAAGCACCCGTTATTTCCTTTCCCTAACTGTAAACTCTATTTTAATACCGCACATTTTACATTTTCATCTTATTGATTATCAATGATATAATACTATACAAAATGTTAAAGAGAAACTTTTTTTAAAACTAATTACGCTTTAGCAGGTTTAAACATCTATGAAAAAGATCATTTTAAGTTTAACCTGCATACTGTTTACCATTACAGCTTTTAGCCAAGAGCTTAAGCCGGTAAAAATAGATAGCCTTGTTTCTGTTTCGTTGCCCAAAGGCTTTCAGAAGAAAGATACCCTGGGTCAGCAAATATATACCGGCAACGGAGCCTTTGGCTTTATAACCATTATCCGTGCCCCTAACGCTAAAAATAACACCCCGCTGAATAAAGAAAGAGATCTTAAGAAGGTTCTGAACACTTATATGGAGGGTATTCAGAAACAATCACACAACGGGAGTGTCATGAATCCGCGCGATACCACCATTGGTAACCTGGAAGCCAAAGTATTTACGCTAAGGGTTGATAACACCGGTTCAACCGGCGAGCCTGTACAATTGAGACATTTCATTTTGCTATACACACAGGATGTCACTTATACCTTTCAGTATTTTTATGAGGAAAAGCGATTGGAGTTAGCTAAGGAGGAGTTAAGAACCTTCATCACCTCCATCAAAGTATCGCCCACTGTAAAGCGTAACGAGCAATATATATCAAACGCCAAAGGATTATCCACAGGCGCTAAAGTGGGTATATATGGCGGTATCCCGGTAGTGATCATTATTATCATTATCGCGGTTATGCGCAAAAAGAAAAAGGCAGGAGAGGTATAATCGCGGCCCTCACAAAAACTGCTTGTTATTGATAAAAAGCAACTTTTGTCATTGCGAGCGTAGCGTGGCAACCGCGAACTGCAAAGAGAAAACTTGCATAGTTCGCGGTTGTTTCGTCGCTCCTCCTTATAGCAATGACAAATTAAAAATAGGATGAACTATTCCCGCCCGCTTATCACCCCTCTACTCCATTTACCACTCTGTATAAACTGCCTGCTATCCAGCCAGCTTAGCCAAAATACAGTCACGATAACGCCGATAACCGAGCCGGCCATTACATCCTCAAAAAAATGCTGACTCAGGTACATTCTGGAATAGCCCACCAACATTGCAACTAAAAGCGCAGCTATCCCCCAACTTTTGTTTTTACATAAATAGGAGATCACTACACCTGCCGAAAATGCCGTAACCGTATGCCCCGAAGGAAAACTGTGGGTACCTAAAATATATAGCCCCTTTACAAAATGAATACGGCTAAGCTCATGCACAAAATACACCCGAGGGCGGGGCGCGTCAAAAATATATTTTAAAATTTGAGCCATTATACTGGTTACCGCGAAACTTGAAGCCAGCAGCAGCGCTTTTCGATAGCTGAATAAAGCTATAATAGCTGCTAATAGGAGTACGGTAAGCCCTTCGCCAAGATCGGTGATGTAGGGCATAATAGCATCAGCCCATAAACTATTCAAGCCATTTACGGCAAAATATATACTTTCGCGGCTGTAAATGAATTTAATGATCAAACAGGCGCATAATACCGGCAAATAAAGGATAAAAAATGGCCTTATCCGGTACAAAACTTTTTTAACGCCTATCTTCATTGGCGCAAAATAAGCATATCCTTATTCAATGCAAAAAAATGATTATGTTTGAATTGAGTTAGACTAATTAGTTGAAATAAATGTCGAAAAGTATATTTCGTAAAAAATCTGTAGAAAAAATATTACATGATGTTGAGTGTGGATTTAGTGATAGCGAGCACCCGGGTACAACATCGTCACAACTCAAAAAAGAACTAAATGTTAAGGATCTGACACTGATGGGCATCGCCGCCGTTGTTGGTGCAGGTATATTTTCAACTATTGGCGAGGCGTCTTTTCATGGTGGCCCCGCGGTTTCCTTATTATTTGTAGTAACAGCCATCACCTGCGGATTTTCGGCCCTTTGCTATGCCGAATTTGCTTCACGCATTCCGGTAGCGGGTAGCGCTTATACTTATGCCTACGCCTCATTTGGTGAACTTATTGCCTGGATCATAGGGTGGGACCTTTTAATGGAATATGCCATCGGCAACATCGCGGTGGCTATATCCTGGAGCGAATATTTTGTAAACCTGCTGGAGGGCTTCCACCTGCATCTGCCCAAATACCTCACGATGGATTATGTGTCGGCTTTACGCGGGCACGAAGCGGTATTGGCAGCTGGTGCCCATGTGGCCGATATCAGCGAGCGTGTACAAGCGGCCGCGCTGGCCTGGAATACCGCGCCTGGCATCGGCAACTTTAAGCTGATAGCCAATCTGCCCGCTTTGGTTATTGTTATTATCATCACGTATTTGGTTTATGTGGGCATCCGCGAAACCAAGAAGGCTACCAATGCTATGGTGATCTTAAAGATCGTGATCGTGATAGGCGTTTTTGTTCTCTGATTTTTTTATGTAACACGGGCCAACTGGCACCCTTTTATGCCTAACGGCTTCAGTGGGGTAATGAAAGGCGTATCGGGGGTATTTTTTGCCTATATCGGTTTCGATGCCATATCAACTACTGCCGAAGAGTGCGAAAAGCCACAGCGCGACTTGCCACGAGGCATGATCTACTCCCTTGTTATATGCACTGTACTTTATATTTTGATTGCCCTTGTACTCACAGGTATGGTAAGCTATAAAGACCTTCAAGTAGGCGATCCATTGGCCTTTGTGTTTGCTAAGGTTGGCCTGCATAACATCAGCTATATCATTTCTATAAGCGCGGTGATAGCTACGGCAAGCGTTTTACTGATATTCCAGTTAGGGCAACCTCGCATCTGGATGAGCATGAGCCGCGACGGATTACTGCCCAAAGCGTTTTCACGCATCCACCCTAAATTCCAAACACCTGCATTTGCTACCGTGGTTACCGGCTTTGTAGTGGCGATACCTGCCCTGTTCATGAACCTTACGGAGGTTACCGACCTTACCAGTATAGGTACCTTATTTGCTTTTGTACTGGTTTGCGGCGGCGTGCTCTTATTACCGCGCGAGGCAGCGCAGGCAGGCAAATTCCATTTACCTTATGTGAATGGAAAACTGATCGTACCACTGATCACCCTTGTTATTTTAGGTTCATGCATCTACTTTAAACCGGCAGCTCAGGTAGAAATGATGCAGTTTAAAAAGATAAAGGATAAATCGGTAATTATCGACGATCTGAACGCGGCCGATAACACCGCTTTGTTAAATACCTGTAGCACACTATTCGGTGATAAAAATATAACAGCACCAACCCCATATTTTAAAAACCTGGAAGAGGATAAATTTAATACTGCCCTAAGGGCCACCCCATCTATTAGTGACGCTAAAAAGTACCGTCTGGGTTTAGATGGTTTCCTGTATAACTTCCCAAATTACTTGTTCTTCATCCTGATTATTATTATCAGCATTTATAGCTTTATCAAAAACTTTTCATTGATACCGGTACTCGGCCTAATGAGCTGTTTATATTTAATGACCGAATTGGGCTACACCAACTGGCTGCGTTTTTTAATATGGCTGGTTATCGGCCTTATTATTTATGCTACTTACAGCTATAAAAACAGTGTTTTGGGTAAAGAAACGGCAACCGAGTAGTAATAAATTTATCGATATAAATCCCGTAGGGATATCCTGTTTATAGAGATCATCCAAAAGAAACATTAGCTCCGTTGGAGCTTCCTTATCTAAAAACAGGAAGCTCCGACGGAGCTAAAAATTTTTATCTTTAAAACTATAAACAGGATGCCCCGGTGGGGCTTTAATATCAAATACACCCGTGGCGTTACTTGGACATATGTCTATACTAATCAATTCATTTTACTATGTGGATATGCCCTATATGCAACCGCGAATTTATCAATGCCAACCAGGTACATTCCTGTGGTGAGCGTAATCTTGGTGATTTTCTGCAGGGGAAATCAACCCATACTATTGAACTTTTTGATCATTTCATTACCGAATATCTGCAGATAGCCCCCATCAAGGTATATCCCACCAAAAGTATGATAGCCATAGGTTCAAGGGTAAATTTTGCCTACGTTACCCAGTTAGGTAAAAACTTTATCGACGTGGTATTCCCCTTTAATGAGATATATGCCGATAACCTGTGCTTTACTAAAATAAAAACCGTTCCGGGCACCAACGATCATAACCACTATTTCCGGATGTATTTGAAGGAAGATGTTAATGATGAGGTTAAAGGATATATGAAGCTGGCCTATGAAAAAAGCCTTGAAATCTTTTTATAAAATTAATAGCCCATAGTTAGCCTCAATCTTAAAGATGCAATGGTTAGCGTATCGACTCACCCGGTCTGCGCTTCGCTGGACCACCCTCTCTTCGCCTGCGGCGAAAAGAGGGTTAGAAAAGAAAATAACCTAAAAATAAAATCCCCTCTTTACACTTGCGTAGAGAGGGGTGACAAGCGCAGTGATGTCGGGGTGAGTCGATACAACATTCCGTTTTGGAACTTGGCCCTTTAATATGTTGTTGCTCCCAAAAGTGTCAAAATAAAAATTGTCATGCTGAGCGATAGCGAAGCATCTATTCTATAACCTGAATGGCGTACAAACAGATCCCTTCGCTATCGCTCAGGATGACAAGCAAACGGCTTCGCTTTTGTTAATTCACCCTATGTATCTCAATAGCTTCAGGGATCGAGAGCATAAGCGGTACTTTTTCCACCGTAACAAAGCTCAGGTCGAGACCAAAGCCACGCTCTTCGGATAAGCTTACCTTTTTAAGTTGAACATAATAATCCATGATAAAGCGCTCGAAGAATGACAGGCTATGCGAACGTGACAATACTTTCTCGATCACCACAAACCTGAAATCGCCAACAATTTTGTGCTTATTTAATGATTTATAGTTACTGGTAATATCTACTTCGCCACGTTTAACCAGATCTTCCACAACCTTGCGAAACAACAGGTTGATCTGCTGCTCAACCCGGAAACCGAGCTTAAAATCAATCCTGATCACCTTGTTAGGCACCAGCGATTCTACCTCGTACTCGCGTCTGTAAGGCTCATCCACCACGTCAACGTGCACCAGCCAGTACACATCGGCACGTTTCGGTTGCTTTTGCAGTATGGAGTAAACTATTTTTGATTCTATCTCTGAATTAAAGTTGGCGCTGGTTAAATAAACCAGTTGCGAAGCATATTTAGGTACGCTTTCATCCGCACTGAGTTCCTTCAAAATATCAAAGTAATCATCAATACCAACAAACTTTACGTAACGGTTCCTGATCTTGCGGGCGGTATGCCATGTCCACATTACGGTGAACAACAGGAAACCTATTGATAAGGTAAACCAGCCACCATGTATAAATTTAACCAGGTTACCGGCCAGGAAAGTTCCTTCAATAAGCAGGTAAACCACCAAAAACATCCCGATAATATAGGATGGTACCTTTTTTCGCTTCAAAAACTTAGATACCAGTATGGTGGTCATGAGCATGGCTACCGTGATACTTAAACCATATGCCGACTCCATTTTACTGGAATGTTTAAATATGAGCACTACGCCCAAACAGCCTGCCCAAAGCAGCCAGTTAACGCTTGGTACGTACAATTGCCCTTTTTGTTCAGACGGATAATTGATCCTCACTTTTGGCCACAAGTTAAGCCTTACAGCCTCGGCTATCAGCGTAAATGAACCTGAAATG
>NZ_JBCECK010000181.1:0-9198 GCF_039207105.1 Mucilaginibacter sp. | reverse complement strand
TCACGCCTGCTACTATGATTGAAATTAAAGACATCTACAAAACATTTGGTGAAAACGAAGTACTCAAGGGTATCAGCGCGATATTTAAACCAGGTAAAAACAATCTCATTATCGGCGGCTCCGGATCGGGCAAAACCACTTTACTGAAATGTATTGTAGGCCTGCATGACCCTACCAAAGGCGACGTTATATTTAACGGTGAAAATTTCACCGAAATGGATTTTGAGCAAAGGGTACCTATCCGTACCCAAATAGGCATGCTTTTTCAAAACTCGGCCCTCTTTGATTCCATGACGGTTGAAGAAAACATCATGTTTCCACTCAACCTGTTCACTAAGCAATCAAAAGCCGAAAAACAGGATCGTGCCAATTTTTGTCTGGAGCGGGTTAACCTTGCCGGTAAAAATAAGCTGTACCCTTCAGAGCTATCGGGCGGTATGAAAAAGCGTGTAGGTATTGCCCGTGCGATATCTATGCAGCCCAAATACTTGTTTGTGGATGAGCCCAACTCCGGCCTCGACCCTAAAACATCTATCCTGATCGATGAATTGATCAACGAGCTTACCGAAGAATACCAGATAACTACCGTAGTGGTAACACACGATATGAACTCGGTAATGGGTATTGGCGATCATATTTTATTTTTGCACCAGGGTAAAAAATGGTGGGAAGGCAGCAATAAAGAAATTGCCCACACCGATAACCAGGAGCTGAACGATTTTGTATTCGCCAGTAAATTTATGCAGGCAGCAAGAGCAAAGTTGTAGGTTCTCAAGGAGTATCAAGTAATTAGTGTCAGGTATCAAGACTGTTAAACACTGACTGATACGGATATTACTTTGTAATCTCTTTTGCTATACCATTTTGATAACGGATACTAACCCGCTTGATACCAAAAAAGAATATTAAATTTGCGCCTTGTATCAAAGGCTCAGTTAGTCTTGATACTTGATACTAACTACTTGATACTAAATTCATGATTCAACTATTAACCCCAACGCACTGGAAAGATTACGAACTGATTGATTGCGGCGACTTTGAGAAACTGGAACGCTTTGGGAACATTATATTGATCAGACCCGAGCCACAGGCTGTTTGGAGCAAGCAATTGCCTGCATCTGAATGGCAGCGTCTGCACCATATTAAATTTAAAGGCCGCTCAGCTACGGCGGGCGACTGGATAAAGAAAGATCAGAAAACTCCCGACCGCTGGCATATTGAATATAAAAACAAGGACGCGGCCATTAAATTCAGGCTGGGCCTTACCTCATTTAAGCACTTAGGTATTTTCCCTGAGCAGGCTGTAAACTGGGATTACATTAGCCAAAACATTAAAAAATTTAAAACCCCGCAACCCAAGGTGCTTAACCTGTTTGCCTACACAGGTGGTGCATCGTTAATTGCACAGGCTGCCGGTGCCGATACCACTCACGTTGACTCTATTAAACAGGTAGTTACCTGGGCCAATGAAAACCAGGAAATATCTGGTCTTAGCAATATTCGCTGGGTGGTGGAAGACGCGCTTAAATTTGTAAAGCGCGAACTGAAGCGCGGCAAAAAATATAACGGCATTATCCTTGATCCTCCCGCGTATGGCAATGGCCCCAACGGCGAAAAATGGAAACTGGAAGACAATATCAACGAAATGATGGCCGATGTAATTCAGCTACTTGATCCTGATGAACATTTCCTGATCCTGAATACCTATTCATTGGGCTTTTCGTCAGTGATTATCGAAAACCTGATCAAGAGTGCATTCCCTAAAGTGGAGAATCTGGAAATTGGCGAGCTTTACCTGCAAGCCACCGCGGGGTCAAAACTGCCTCTTGGTGTTTTCGGAAAATTCTTTAAAACGCGTTCATAGCTAAAGCATGCTCAGAAAAAGGCTGTATACCGTATTCCTGCTATTAATAACCACATGCAGTTACGCACAACAACGCTATGATATCATCCTTAAAAATGGCAAGATCATTGATGGTGCGGGCAACCCCTGGTTTTATGGCGATGTGGGCATTGTTAAAGATAAGATCATCAGCATTGGCGACCTTTCTAAAAGTCAGTCCTCTAAAACCATTGATGCATCTGGACTTATCATCGCTCCCGGTTTTATTGATGTACATACCCATATTGAGGGCGATGAAAAGAAAACGCCCACTGCCGATAATTTTATTTACGATGGTGTAACCACCGTGATCACCGGTAACTGTGGCAGCTCCAACATCAACATAGCCCAATACTTTAAACAACTGGAGAGCATCAAGCTATCCGTAAATGTAGCCAGCCTTATTGGGCATAATGATGTGCGCGAGGCTGTTTTAGGCAAGGCTGCTGTAACCCCTACCCCAGCTCAATTATTAAAAATGCAGGGCATCGTTGCACAGGCCATGCGCGATGGAGCCGTTGGTTTTTCTACAGGTTTAATTTATACGCCCGGATTATACTCTAAAACCCCCGAAGTTATCGCGCTGGCAAAAGCGAGCGCTAAATATCATGGTGTGTATACCTCGCACATGCGTAACGAAACCGATAAAATATTTGATGCCATTGCCGAGGCCATTGATATTGGCAGGCAGGCCAATATGCCGGTAGAAATATCGCACTTTAAGGTTGGCTTGCCCAACTGGAACTGCTCAGCCGATATGATCGCTATGGTAGAAAAAGCACGTCAGGAAGGGTTGGATGTTACCGTAGATCAGTACCCATACACTGCTAGCAGCACTACCCTTAATGTGCTTCTGCCCGATTGGCTGCAGGATGGCGGCCACGATTCTGTTTTAAAAAGACTCAATAATCCGCTGATACACCAAAAGGTAGTTGCCGAAATGATCACCGATATGAAAAGGCGCACCCGCCAGCATTTTGATTACGCCGTAGTTGCCCATTGTGATGGCGATCCGTCTATCAATGGTAAAAACATTATGCAGATCAATATCGATAAAGGCCGCCCGTCTACCATACCCGATGAAATTGAAACCATTTTGGATATTACCAAGGTTGGTAGCGCTTCTATGGTTTTTCACGGTTTAAATGAGGATGATGTTACCCGCATATTACAATACCCGCTTACAATGGTAGCGTCCGATTCGGGAATCCGTCTGTTTGGCTCCGGTGTTCCGCACCCGCGCGGTTATGGCAGCAATGCCCGGGTATTGGCTTATTATGTACGCGAAAAAGGTGCTATCCGGCTGGAAGACGCGGTACGCAAAATGACCTCGCTGCCGGCTCAAAAATTCCACCTCACCAACCGGGGCTTGTTACAACCGGGCATGTTTGCAGATATTGTTATCTTTGACGCCGGCTCGGTAAAAGATCAATCAACATTTGAACACCCGCACGCTTATTCAACCGGTTTTAAATATGTTTTAGTGAACGGTAATATAACTGTTGATAATTTTAAGCATATTGGTACCAGAAAAGGTGTTATTTTGCACGGCCCCGGATATCAACAGAAATAATTAATAATTAACCAGTTACAACGCGCTATAAGCCCGGAAACTCACATCAAATTAGCTTAATCATTTATAATGAAACATTTTTTCCTTTCTGCGTCAGCGCTTTTATTATCCATAACCCTGCTCACCAACTGTAACTCAAGCAGCAGTACCGGTAAGTCGGCCGGTAAACAATCATCGGCCAAGGCTGATTCGGCCAAAGGCGAAACTGAAACTCAGGACACTTTAAGCGTTGTAAAATCAAGCTATCCCCCGCTGGATAAAAAATTGTACGACAGCCTGCTGGTGTTTAACGCTCATGGCGATACCACCGGCAGATGGCCAGTTAAAAACACGCCATACCCATTGAACGGAGCTATTTTACCGTTTAAACGCGTGGTGGCCTTTTATGGTAACCTATACTCCAAAAGGATGGGTATTTTGGGAGAGTTACCTCCCAACGAAATGCTGGCCAAATTAAAAAGCGAAGTAAAGCACTGGGAAAAAGCCGATCCCAAAACGCCGGTGCAGCCTGCCCTGCATTATATTGCCGTAGTAGCCCAGGGCGATCCTGGAAAAGACGGTAAGTTCCGTTACCGTATGCCGTTTAAACAGATAGACAGCGTATTGGTATTAGCTAAAAAAGCACACGCTATTGTGTTTTTAGATGTGCAGGTAGCCCTAAGCAATATTCAGGCAGAATTGCCTTTACTTGAAAAGTACCTGGCTATGCCACAAGTTCATTTTGGTATGGACCCTGAATTTTCTATGAAAGATGGAACTAAACCCGGTAAAAAAATTGGCACTTATGACGCGGCAGACGTGAACTACGTTTCCGGTTATTTAGCTGGACTGGTTAAAAAATACAATCTGCCTCCTAAAATTTTAATAGTACACCGCTTTACTAAAAAAATGGTGACTAACTATAAAAACATAAAACTGCGTAAAGAAATACAATTGGTAATGGATATGGACGGATGGGGCGAGCCCGATCTGAAAACCGGAACTTACCGTTATTTCATCAACCAGGAACCGGTTCAGTTTACAGGCTTTAAATTGTTTTATAAAAACGATATCAAAAAAGCTCCTCACCATATGTTAACACCTGAGGAAGTTTTATCAAGATACAAACCATACCCTATCTACATTCAGTACCAATAAACTGAAGATGTTGTACGTTTGACGTTGTACGTTATACGTTTTAAGAATCTTTAAACCAGAATGTATAACGTACAACATCAAACGTATTACCTAACTCACCACTTAAAACTCATTACTCAAAATGATCAAATGGGGTATTATCGGTTGCGGACGTATTGCGCATAGGTTTATGCAGGGCCTGCGTGAGGTGCCGGACACAGAGCTGGTATCGGCATGGTCAAGGAGGGCATCAACGGTTGATGCTTTTGTGGCCGAACATGGCGGCATTGGATGCACCAGTGTTGATGAATTACTGGCTACCGATATTGATGCGGTTTATATTGCTACCCTACCTGATAGCCATGCAGCTTACAGCATTGCCGCTCTAAAAGCTGGCAAGCATGTACTTTGCGAAAAACCGCTTACCGTTAACCTGCCCGAACTGGAACAGGTGCTTGCCGTAGCAAAAGATTACAACCTGCTTTTTATGGAAGGCATGAAACCGGCCTTTTACCCCTTATACATCCGTTTAAAAGAACACCTGGCTACCGATCCTATTGGCCCGGCAGGTTATGTACGCGCGGGATCGGCTGTAGCGGATTGCCCTCCCGATCATCCGAATTTTAACCTTGAGTTGGTTGGCGGCTCTTTAATGCAGATTGGTATATATGAGGCCTTTTTAGCTATCGACTGGCTTGGCCAGCTCCAGGATGTACAGGCGATGGGGCGTTATGGACAAACGGGAATAGATATGTTCGCGGTGTTTCAAACGTTGCATGAAGGTGGTTACTCACAACTATATGCTGGTTTTGATTTGCATGGTAAAGGCGATGCGTTGATAGCCGGTCCGCTGGGACATATTACCATTCATAAAAACTGGTGGAACCCGGCTCGCGCCACTATTGATTACCTCGACGGTCGCAGTATCGAACTCAATGAGCCATTTACCGCTGGTGGCCTCAATTATGAAATAGCCCATTTCTGCGATCTGATCAAAGCAGGGAAAACAGAAAGCCCTATTATGAGCCATCAACTGTCAAAACAAATGATTGATCTGATTGACAAGGCTCGCGCAGAGATCGGCTTGAAGTTTCCTTCGGAAAAATAAATTTAATTGTAGAAACTTCCCTCTCGCGAGATTAGCGTAAGCGCATCTCGTGAGTTGCATGTAAAGAGCTTTCAGCTCGTTTATATAGTCAAGGCTTTATTTTTCGTAAGCTTAAAGCTTACTCAATGGCCTGCCACGAGTTACGCTTACGCTAAACTCGCGGCAGTAAAATTTTTACAATTATAATTTATTAGAGTTCAATGTTGGGTTTTGGCTCGCGTTGATCTGGTAAGTGTAAATGGCATTGTCATTATCTACTTCCACAATACGATAGCCTTTATAATCGGTACCCCAATCGCCGCCGATGTGCGAATCAAAAAAGTGTGGGAATTTATTACCTGTATAACGTATACCATCTAACAGGTGGTCATGTCCGTGGAAGGTAGCCTTCACATTCGGGTAGCCATGCAGCAACTCCATAGTTTCGGGGCAATCAACAAAAAAATCATCCTTTTGCCATTTAAACGGAGCGATGTGCAGTATTACAAACACAATTTTTTTGTCCTTAAATTTTTCAAGCGATGCTTTGATGAAAACATTATCAGGGCAAAGATAGGTTCCTTTGGTATCTGCGGTATTGGCTAACACAAAGCCTATGTCGCCAAAATCTACGGTGTATTTATCTTCATAACCAAAGTTTTTTTGCCAAAGGGCGGCATCAGCAAAATCATGGTTTCCGGGGATAGTATGGTATGGGGCGTTTAATTTATCAAGATACTTTGTTTTGATCTCGGGCAGCAGATCCGGGCGATTATGTACCAGATCACCATTGATGATCACCATATCCAGGTGATTTTTGGCATGATCGGCGTTGATCCATTTCACCATGTTTGCAGTGTTGGTAGCATAATCAGTATTTGGCTGACCGTAGTGAATATCAGATGCCAGGGCGAAGCGTAATTTTAGCTTGCCTTTGTTATGGCGGTTATAGTCGTTATCAACACTGGCAAAAGTGTTAACTGCTGGCAATAAAGTTAAAGCTGCTATACCGGCCAAACCGGTTCCAATAAAATCTCTGCGGGTGGTCATTTGATAAATTATTTTATGTAAATGTACAGTCCCTGTGTTAAGAGATGATTAAGGAGGTGGCATCGCCTAAAAATAATTAACAATGAATAAAGTATGAGCTTGCCGCAGCGAACTATGCAGAATAAGACACAAGTAACCCATACACTTAAGTCCATACTTCATACTTGCGTCAGAGAGGGGAAATGACATTATACTATTAAACACTTACGAAGTTTTAAAAACTTCGTAAGTGTGCCCGGTAATAGTTTAAAAACATGCCCGAAATTTTACCTTTCTACAATTCCTTTATTTCAATATGGCGGTATTCCATTTGCCCGCGGTCGCCTTCCAGGCCCATTGGGCCGGTTGGCGGCAGCACATAAGCATCTTCCAATACTTCGCCGTTGCACTCGCAGTGGGCTATATTATCTTTCACAGTAACAGTAATGGTGTTCCAGTCTTGTGGTTTGTACTTTTTTAAATCTTTATAAGGGCCGGCCACCAGGTAATCACGGCATTGCAATTGTTTGCCGCGCAAAAAAACACCGCTATCAGCATTTTTGGAAGCCCGAAACTGTATCTTGAAGATAAAATTCTTAGGGAACTCACGTTGCGTCCATGATTGCTGAACCTTCCTTTCAACACCAACCGGATAGTTTACGGTGAGCACTCCGTTCGCGGCCGAATATCTGCCGTCGGATGATACCTTTTTTCCATCGAATTTTTCGGTCACTTCGCCCTCCTTGCTCCTGTAGCACCAACCGTTGAGCGTGCTGCCATCAAAAAGACTTTCAAAACCTGCATCCGGTTTCCAGTTATCGGTTTGTGCCTTGGCCTGAAGACTGCTAAATAAAAATCCGGCTACGAGCATCAAAACTGGTGCGATAATACGCGACATTGTTTTTTTCATAGTAATAGGTTATAGTATGAGCTAACTGGTTAATTTCACAAAAGGTAGAAATAAAAGGATTAAAGAACAAGGACTTTGGGATTTTTGGACTGTGAGACTGTGGGACAAAGAACTTTGAGATAAATTATAGAACCAAGTAAGGGTTTGTCTTTTGTCCTTCATCTTACAATCTCTTAGTCCTACAGTCCAATAGTCCCACTGTCCCTTAGTCTCAATTAAAACATAACAATTTATTAACGCCTCCGATTCTGGAAACGCCGTAGTTTAGTACCTTGTACCAAACATATTTTTATACGATGTTAAACCCTCTTAAACTTGGCGTAGCTGTGTTAATGCTACTGGCCACACATAGCCTAAACGCGCAAACTCGCGCTAAAAAAGCCGTTTTTATAATTGCTGATGGCATCCCAGCCGACGTGATTGAAAAGCTGAATACCCCTAGCCTGAAAATGATTGCGCAACAAGGCACTTATCTTCGCGCGCATGTTGGCGGCGAAAAGGGCGGCTATTCGCAAACACCAACCATATCTGCCAATGGCTACAATAGTTTGCTTACCTCAAGCTGGGTAAACAAGCATAATGTTTGGGGTAATGATATTAAAGATCCTAACTATAACTATTGGAACATATTCCGAATGTTTAAGAATGCTTACCCTAACAAAAAAACGGCTGTTTTTTCGAGCTGGACAGATAACCGTACCAAACTGATTGGCGATGGCCTGCCTGCGGCGGGTAACATCCATCCAGATTATGCGTATGATGGATATGAACTGGATACGGTAAAGTTTCCGCATGATAAGGCCGGTAATTATATGCACTTGATTGATGAACAGGTTACTACATCGGCCGCTAATTGTATCAAAGATAAAGCGCCCGACCTGTCATGGGTTTATTTGGAATACACCGACGATATGGGCCACGCGCATGGTGACAGTCCGCAATATTATGATGCCATTGAAAAAATGGATGCCCAGGTTGGCCGTATTTGGCAGGCTATACAATATCGCCAGAAAAATTTTAAGGAAGACTGGATCATTTTTATCACTACCGATCATGGCCGCAGCGAGCTGAACGGTAAAGATCACGGTGGACAAAGCACCCGTCAGCGATCTACCTGGATGGTTACCAGCTACAAGCCGCTTAACAACTATGCTAAATATTACTACCCGGGCATTGTTGATATTACACCATCTATCAATACCTTTTTAAATGTAAAGGTACCTACAGCCCAATTACGCGAAATGGACGGCATATCACTCATCGGCCAGGTTTCAGTAGCGCAACCCGAGGCAAACTTTATGCAGGGCGCACTTGACGTAAGCTGGAAAGCCATGAACGCAAGCGGCAAAGTAAAAATATGGGTAGCTGCAACCAATAACTACAAAGAAGGCAAACCTGATGATTACCAGTTACTGGCCGAAGTGCCGGTTACCAAAGAGCATGAGCTGATCAATGTAAAAAACATACCGTCTAAATTTTACAAGGTTTGCATTGAGGGAGAATTTAATACCGTGAACCGGTGGGTTGTACTGGAGGATAAGAAATAAAAAAACTTGTCATTGCTGTAAAGGTCAAGTAATTCGGTAACAGAATTAGCTTTA
>NZ_JBCECK010000180.1:0-9212 GCF_039207105.1 Mucilaginibacter sp. | reverse complement strand
ATTGACAAGCTGCTGCAAAGTTTTTCGCCCAGTGAGGTGATTTACCCTAAAAGCCGCTCCAAAGATTTTAAAGATACTTACGGCGACCGCTTTTATACCTATGCGCTTGACGAATGGCCGTACAGCGGCGATTATGCCACTGAAACTCTGCTGAAACACTTCGGTGTAAAATCACTGAAAGGTTTTGGTATTGATAAGCTGAACCTGGGCATTATTGCCGCGGGTGTGGCTCTGCATTATCTCAACGAAACAGAACATCGTAACCTGCAGCATATCTCGTCCATCAGCCGTATTGAGGAGGATAGGTATCTGTGGATAGATCGGTTCAGCATCCGCAACCTTGAACTGGTGGGTTCGGCTAACGAAAATGCTAAGACCCTGGTTGATGTGCTCGACCAAACCTGCTCGCCTATGGGCGCGCGTTTGCTGCGCCGCTGGATAGTGATGCCGCTAAAGGAGATAAAACCGATCAAGGATAGGCTGGGTGTTGTGGAGTATTTAATTGCGCAGGAAGAACTGCGCGAGGATCTGCAGCAGCACATCAGGCAAATAGGTGATCTGGAAAGATTGATCTCTAAAATTGGTTTGCAAAAAGCCAACCCGCGCGAGGTTTGTCAGCTTAAAAAAGCATTGATAGCCATAGGCACGATCAAAAAATTAGCCGAAGCATCAGATAGCCAGCCGCTCAGGGCCATTGGCGAACAGTTGAACCCATGCGTGCTCATCTGCGAAAAGATAGATAAAGAACTGCATCCCGAACCTCCGGTTATGATTGTGAAAGGTTCGGTGATGAATGATGGTATTAACGAAGAGCTTGACAGGCTGCGTAAAATCGCGTTCGGCGGTAAAGGTTACCTGCTGGAGATACAGAAACGCGAGGCAGAGGTTACGGGCATTCCATCGCTTAAAGTATCTTTCAATAATGTTTTTGGCTACTATCTGGAGGTTACGCACAGCCATCGTGATAAAGTGCCTACCGAATGGATCCGGAAGCAAACCCTGGTAAATGCCGAGCGTTACATCACTCCAGAACTTAAAGAATACGAAGAGCAGATTTTAGGTGCCGAAGAAAAGATATTAGCCCTGGAAACCCGTTTATATAACGATCTGTTATATGCCCTTGCTGAATATATAAAACCTATACAGTTGAATGCCCAGCTGATAGCCCGATTGGATGTGCTGCTGAACTTTGCTACTATATCTATCAAAAACTATTACGTAAAGCCCGAAATAAGCGAGGGTAAACAGCTGGATATTAAAGGCGGCCGACACCCGGTGATTGAAAAGAACCTGCCGCTGGGCGAAACCTATATTACCAATGATGTATACCTCGATTCCGAATCGCAACAGATCATCATTATTACAGGCCCCAACATGGCGGGTAAATCTGCCTTGCTGAGGCAAACCGGTCTTATTGTGCTGATGGCGCAGATGGGCTGCTTTGTACCGGCTAAATCGGCTGCTATTGGTTTGGTTGATAAGATATTTACCCGGGTAGGGGCTTCAGACAATCTATCATCAGGCGAATCAACCTTTATGGTGGAGATGAACGAGACGGCTAGTATCCTGAATAACCTCTCGGACAGGAGCCTGATCCTGCTGGATGAGATTGGTCGGGGTACATCAACCTATGATGGTATTTCGATAGCCTGGTCAATTGCAGAGTACCTGCATAACCACCCTACGGCCAAAGCCAAAACACTTTTCGCTACGCACTACCACGAGTTGAATGAGCTGAGTAATAGCTTTAACCGTATCAAAAACTATAATGTATCGGTAAAAGAGGTTGGGCACCAGATTATTTTCCTACGTAAACTTGTGCCAGGTGGCAGCGAGCATAGTTTTGGTATCCATGTAGCTAAACTGGCCGGGATGCCGCCAAAAGTGCTTACACGGGCTAATGAGATACTCAAAAAGCTTGAAAACGAACGCACCGGCGGCGAGCATATCAAAGAGAGCATCCGCAAGGTGCAAAAACAAGCCGTGCAGATGCAAATGTTCTCGATAGATGATCCCGTACTGGTAAAGATCCGTGATACACTGAACAACCTGGATGTAAATACCCTAACCCCGGTTGAGGCCATGATGAAGCTGGATGAGATACAGCGGGCGATAAAAAGCTGATGTGGATGTGCGGATATGCGAATAATAAGACTTACGAAGTTTTAAAAACTTCGTAAGTCTTGAAGTGGCTATTTTTGATTTTTTAAATATTGAGTGGGGCTATTTTATATTTAAAAGCTGATTGATTTCCAGCTCATCCTTAATTATTTTATGATTCTCTATAAAGCTATCCAATCCCTCAAACCAATCTAAAACTTCTTGCCTGTTTATCAATGTTTCCTTCTCAGATATATAGGCTGTATAAGATGAATATTTATAATCTTCCATATTTATAGCGAGCTTACCAACTACAGGGTTTTGGTGTATATAGGTAATTATCCTGGTATAATAGCTATTAGATGTTATTTCGGATACTTTATATCTTCCTTGAAATAAACTTCCTACCCGATTATATTTTTTATTTATTGCCTTCGAATATGAGATGAAGAAGTTTTTTATTCCCTTTTCAAAAAGTGCTTTATCATTTATTTTGATAAAAAAATGAAAGTGGTTAGGCATTAAACAATAGGAATAAACATCTGAGAATGGTAATACGTATTTTTTAAATTGATTAAGGAAATAGGTGTAGTTTTCGGGTTCAAAAAAAATGGGCTCTTTGTTATTGCCTCTGTTATATAAATGGTAACAAATATCAGGATTGATTTTCACAGGTTAAGGCTTTTCTCAAACTTACGAAGTTTCCAAGATTCAAACTTACGAAGTTTTTAAAACTTCGTAAGTTTATCTGCATTTTGCTCAACCTTTTTTCTTTTTAGTCTACACTTAATTTTCCTTCGATAGAATCATCCAGCGTTTTGCCTATGGCCGCGCCGGCCAGTTGTTTTACAAAGGCAATGGCATTGCCGTGTTTGTTGTCCCAATAATAGCCCTCGGTGGGTTCAACCTTAATTACGGAAATGCGCGGGTCGTTCTCGCCTTCAGTAAACCAGGTTTTCAGAATGGGTTCCCAAAGTTCATGGATCTTGTCCTTATCGTCATTTACGGTGGCTATGCCGTAAATATTCAGAAAATCTGAATGTGCTGAGCCCTGAAATAACAGGTGAACCATCGGGTCGGTTGAAAGGTCCTGGTTTTTGTGGCTGTCCTTGGCGCTCAGGAACCAGAGGTTGCCTTCATCATCTACCTTTTGTACACTCATGGGGCGTACCGATGCGGGTATGCCGGTTTTGATATTACTCAGAAAAAAGCAGCTCTTGGCGCTATCTACCAGTTCTTTGATCTTGGTAATGGCTTCGGTGCCTGCCAGATCTTTAAAATTGTCTTCCGGTTGTTGTTGATTAATGCTGTCCATCTTATAAATGTTTTTAATAGGTGTGTTATTAGATAACCCATCAAAACATTTATTGTGTTGATAAAATTAATTTTAAGGATAATTAATTATTTATTTGTGAAATCAAACTGCAAATACCTGCATCCGCTCCGGGTAACGCATGGCATAATTGGTGACTATATTTTTAATATAATCATTACCCGGGTAAGGGGTGAGGTAGTTTTTGAGTTGCTGTATATTATCGGCATCAAAATAATGGGAGATGTAGCCCATTCCATAAAATTGTCCTTTCTCGATCAGGATACAACTATGCTCTTCACCATTACGGCCCTCATCTCGGATGGCGTAGGTTGGCAGTGCTTTTTTTAGCTCATCAATGGCGGTATTCACCTTCAGGTTGTAATCATCAACAGTTTCAACACCCTCGCAGGCGCAGGAATTGCCGGCCGCGCTATGGCAGGGGGCATTATTTTTTTGAATAAAGCATAGTTTAGGGCATAAGGCAAAATTCTCGATGAGTTTATTCAGCAGATTGTAGCCTTCCAGTAAGGAGTTGCAGGTGTATATTGGGTCGCTGTATTTGCGGCGTTTATCAACTGCCAGCCGCATGTAGCCGCGCTGGTCTTCATAGGCGTAAAGACAATATGCGTTCTCAAAGCGCTTTAATGACCGGTTATATTTGGGCCACAAGCGCTTGATCTCGATAGCCTCCAGTACAAAGGCTATCAGTTCGGTACCGCAAACCTGATGACTAACCTGGTGAATATTACGCAAAAACTCCTGCCGCTGCAAGCCCGGGTTGTTGCCGGTGAAATGACTGCTTACCCGTTTTTTGAGGTTCTTCGCCTTGCCCACATAAATTACCTTACCCTTTTGATCATGGAAATAATACACGCCTGCACAGTAGGGTAGCTGCTCCACATCTTTTTTAGGCAGGTTGGGTGGTAATAGCTGTTCTTTAGAATTTTGTTTAAGAGCGAGTTTAATATGTCCGTCGGCATCGCTATTAAGCAATAAGGTAAACAGTTCAGCTGTCGCCTCGGCATCGCCTCCGGCGCGGTGACGGCTCTCGTTATCGATGCCTAAATGGCGGCATAAGCGGCCGAGGCTGTAAGATGGCAAGCCCGGCAATATTTTGCGGCCCAGGCGTACGGTACACAATTTATTGCATTGTAGGTCATATCCGGCTGCCGCCAGGTGGTAGCGCACAAACGAATAATCAAAATTGACGTTATGGGCTACAAATATTTTTCCGTGAATTAGATGGTAAACATCGGCCGCCACATCTTCAAATGGAGGTGCCTGCTGTACCATTTCGTTGGTGATGCCGGTTAAGGCGCTGATGTACACAGGTATCTCTTTATGTGGGTTTACCAGCGACTGAAAGCGTTTAACCACCTTTTTACCATCATGTATGCATATGGCAATTTCTGTAATGCCATTTGCACTGGCGTGCCCCCCGGTAGTCTCAATATCAACAATTGCATACATATTTCAAATGTAATATATTTTGCTAAATATATTAGTGTTTTAATTGTTGAAATTTTAATGTGCAGAAGCAACAAAAAACTTAATTTAAGGCTCTTTTATTTAAATCCCAGTTAGCCTATGAAGTTAAGATTATTATGTGCACTGATTTTACTGTTACCTGTATATGGCATAGCCCAAACTGCCGACTCGGCATGGATGGTGAATAATTATGTAAAAAAAGAAAGATATATACCTATGCGCGATGGCGTGAAGCTATTCACGGCTATCTACATGTCCAAAGACAGCACACACAATATCCATCCCATCCTTTTTATCCGTACGCCGTATTCCTGCGCGCCCTACGGTAAGCAGTGGATACCGCTTTGGAATGTTTATGTAAAGGCATATTTAAAGGAGGGTTATGATGTGGTATTTCAGGATGTACGCGGACGCTATAAAAGCGAGGGCGAATTTATGGACATCCGTCCCTTTAATCCTAATAAAAAAGGAAACAAGGATATTGACGAGGCCAGTGACGCTTATGATACGATAGACTGGCTCATTAAACATGTAGCCGGTAACAATACTAAGGTAGGGGCAATAGGTACTTCGTACGGTGGTTTTTATACCGCTATGGTTGGTTTAAGCGGGCACAAAGCGGTAAAGGCAATTAGTCCGCAGGCACCGGTAACAGATTGGTTTTTAGGCGATGATGTTCACCATAATGGCGCCTTTATGCTGAGTGATATGTTCGGCTTTTTTGTTAGCGGGGGCTTTGGCGTTGCCCGTACCGATACTACCAGGGCAAGCGTTCCGGCTTTGCCTAACCCAACAGGCGATGCCTATGCTTATTTCCTGCGCACGGGGGCGCTACCTAATTTTTCGAAAATCGCGGCTAAACGGAATGTTCCTTTCTGGAACGATCTGATGCAGCATCCTGATTATGACAGTTGGTGGGTGGCGCGTAACGACCGCAATTATGCCGCCCGGATACCCGCAGGTACAGCCAGTTTAGTAGTAGGCGGCTTGTTTGATGCCGAGGATTTTTTTGGCGCGTTGCATCTGTACAACGCTATTGAAAGCCAAACCAAAAATGTGAATAAGCTGGTACTGGGCCCCTGGTGGCACGGGCAATGGGGAGGTAGTGATAAGGGCGACCGCGTGGGTAACATCCACTTTGGCTCCAATACCAGCACCTGGTACCAGGAAAATGTTGAACTGTCATTTTTTAACCATTATTTGAAAGATGAAGCGTCTGCAGATACTATTGCCGAAGCTACCGTGTTTTTTACAGGCGAAAATAAATGGCACCGGTTTGATCAATGGCCCTTGCCCGGTATCAGGTATACAGATATGTACTTGCATAAGGACGGCAAACTATTATCAGCCAAACCCGACGAAGCTAACGCCTACGAGGAGTATTTGAGCGACCCTGCAAAGCCGGTGCCTTATACTGATGGCATACACCCTAACCGCACTGCCGAATATATGACCGATGACCAGCGTTTTGCTTCCCGCCGTACCGATGTGCTTAGCTTTGAAAGCGATGCTTTGGATAAAGATGTTACGCTGGCTGGTCCTGTAAAAGCCGACCTGAAGGTTAGCATATCCACTACCGACGCTGATTTTATTGTGAAGCTTATTGATGTTTTTCCGGATGATTTTAAATATACTGATCATGATAGTTACATCATGAATGGCTACCAGATGATGGTACGCGGCGAAATATTCAGGGGTAGGTATCGCAATAGTTTCAGCAAGCCCGAGGCCTTTATACCCGGTAAGGTTACGGAGATCAAATACACTTTAAATGATATAGCCCATGTGTTTAAAAAAGGACATCGCATTATGGTGCAGGTGCAAAGCAGCTGGTTCCCACTGGCCGACAGAAACCCGCAGCAGTTCATCAATATATATCAGGCTAAAGATGCCGACTTTATAAAATCCACTATCCGTATCCATATGTCGGCACAAGAGGGGAGTAAGGTGGTATTGCCGGTTATCAATTAATTTGGCGGTTACGGTATGATATAGTTGTAAAAGCCCTCTCTACACCCTCCCGGGGGTAATAGCCTATGAATTGACAGTTTCATCAAATCAGGCTGTTTGTCGACTCTCCCCGACATCGCTACGCTTGTCGACCCTCTCTTCAGCTTCGCTGGAAAGAGGGTAAGAAATTTTTTCTTTCCTCTTTATCCTTTTTTCCTTGCCCTCTTTCCGCCGCAGGCGAAGAGAGGGCGGTCCAGCGAAGCGTAGACCGGGTGAGTCACCTGTAAGCCATGCGAATCAAAGGTTATGCCTATTTATGGGCTATTACCCTCCCAAGGGAGGGAATCGCACTATTCCCCACGTTTCACCCGAAGCAGTTAACCGGGGAGCATCAAAACAAAAAGCGTCAGAGATTAATCTCTGACGCTTTTTGTTTATTGTAGTCCTTAGTCCAAAAGTCTAATAGTCCTCAAGTCCAAGAAAAACTATTTCTTGTTATTAGCTTGTTGCTGTTGCTGGCGCATCATTTCTTCCATGCGGGCCTGGAAACCAGATTTTTTCTTTTTCGGATCATCTGGTTTCTTTTTGTTTTCCTGGATCTGGGCATGGATCTTTTTATCATCAACCATGAATTTGATCAGGTATTGCTGAGCAAAAGTAAGCATGTTGGCCAGGAAGTAATAGTAGTTCAGACCAGATGGATAGCTGTTCAGCGTAGCCAGGAATATGATAGGTGTAATATAGCCTATGTATTTCATTTGGCCGGTTGCACCTGATATCTGGTTATTGAAATAAGTATAGATCAATGTAGATACCGTCATCAATAAACACATTAAACTGATGTGGTCACCTATAATTGGGATAGTAGCCGGGAAGGTAACTATAGAATCATAGGTTGACAGGTCATGCATCCACAAAAAGCTTTCGCCGCGCAGCTCAAATAAGCTTGGGAAAAAACGGAAGAACGCAATAACTATCGGCATTTGCAGTACTAAGGGTAAGCAGCCACCCAATGGGTTTACACCTGCCTTTTTGTACAGCTTAAGATATTCCTGTTGTAAAAGGGTAGGATTATCTTCACCAACTTTAGCTTTAATTTCATCCATCTCCGGCTTCAGTACGCGCATTTTAGCCATTGACAGGTATGATTTGTAAGTAAGCGGCGATAAAACCAGCTTCAATACAATAGTCAGGACTAAAATGATGAGGCCATAGTTCCAGTTAAACTGGTTCAGGAAGTTAAATAACGGCAATACCGCGAAACGGTTGATGTATTTTAGAGGTCCCCAGCCTAAATCAACCAGTTTTTGGAGGTCGTTACCCTGATCTTTAAGGGTGTTGTAACGGTTAGGGCCAAAATAAAACTCCAACGGAACCGCGCCGCTATTGTCGCGGGCAATGGTCAGGTCGGCTTTCATTTGTTTAACATCAGACGTATCGGTTACATCAGTTGATACGGCTAAGGTTGATTTACCGATGCCGCCTTTGGCAACTAATACGTTGGAGAAGAAGTGTTGTTTGAACGCAACCCATGATAGCTTTTTATCGCCTATCTCTTTCTGGTCGTCTTTAGTAAGACTTAAATAATCGTCATGGCTTTCAGAGTCAAGATAATATACAGTTGAGTACTGACGCTCCTGCTTCATATCTTTTTCCTGTTTGTGCAGGCTGGCAGCCCAGTTGATATTTACATTGCCGCTGTTATTAATTACGCCATCAAGCCCTACAGATTTAATGGTTAAACCCAGTTTGTAGCCAGTGCCTTTTAAGCTGTACACATAATCAATGTACTGGGTAGGGCTGTAGCTTAAACGCAGGGTAACCGAAGCCGAATCATTTTCGGCAACCTTAAGCTCCGGAGCGCTTGGGGTAAAAAAGTAATTATCGGTATTGATCCTTTTTTCGCCCGCGTTAAAGTTAAGGCCGAAATGTGTTTGCGGGCCATCAAATAATACAAGCGGTTTTTTGTTGAAGGTTTTAAAGTTTTTCAGCTCAACCGAAGCAACTTTACCACCGCGGGTACTCAATTTTACCAGCAGCTCTTTATTTTCAAGAGTTATTAATTTTTCGCTGCCTATGGAAGCAGCGCCAAAAGGTGTTTTTAAAATGGCAGAATCAACTGCTGCAGATTTACCGTTAGCAGTATCAGCTTTTATAGCAGCCTTAAAAGCTTTGGCCAGACCAGCCTTTTTCAAAGAATCCTGCTGCTGTACCAGGCGCTCCTTTTTAAGTTCGGCATCAGATGGCTTCAAAAAGTAAATTGAGCCAGCTATAATAGCCATAATCAGGAATAATCCTGTGAAAGTATTTCTATCCATTATCTATTGTATCGTACAAATTCTTTTACTTCTTGCGGGCG
>NZ_JBCECK010000179.1:0-9361 GCF_039207105.1 Mucilaginibacter sp. | reverse complement strand
TTAAAAATAAAGCCCTTCTTTTTGAAGGAAGGGCTTTGAGCGAAAGACGAGATTCGAACTCGCGACCCCGACCTTGGCAAGGTCGTGCTCTACCAACTGAGCTACTTTCGCGTTGGGAGTGCAAATATAGGCAGAAAAGCATATTCTGCAAGTAGAAAATTTAATTTTTTTAAAGTTTTTTATAACTCGCTGTTTTTCAGAATATCAGCAATCAAGTCGGTCTCATATCCGCGGCCCATCGCGTATTGTTGCAACTTATAGCGGCGTTTAATCGCGTTTTTTTCAGTTAAGGTAGCCGCTTTTTTCTCCAGTATTTTGGTTAGTGCGACTGCATAGTCGTCAATATCAATGGTTTGCAAGGCTTTTTTTATCAGTACATCGGGCACCTTTTTTAACTTAAGGCCCTGTTTTATTTTTATTTTACCCCAGGCTTTTTGTGAAAACTTACCTTTGGTATAGGCCTTTGCAAATCGGTCCTCATTTAAAAAATTACCCTCAATAAGCTGGCTTATAATCTGTTCCACGGCATCGGGCCACAAGCCCCAGTCGTACAACTTATCACGTACTTCCTGTTGCGAACGTTCCTGGTAAGCGCAAAAATGCTCGGCCTTAGTCTGAGCTACCCTGGGGTCGGTTATCTTTATTGTTTTTGGGCTGTCCATCAATGTCAAAATTCGTTAAAAATTATGCTATTGTTAGATAATATAAGCAAATTCGTAACATGCATAGCAATCAATACGTCATAACCGAGGTAAAGGAGATCATTAAGGCAGAAGGCAACATCGTAAAAGAAAGCACCATAAGCACCCTGTTAACCGACAGCCGCAGAATTAATAACGCTGCCGAGGGACTATTTTTTGCCTTGAGTGCCAGACGTAACGGACACGAGTTTATTGCCGAAGCCTACGCTGCCGGTGTGCGTAATTTTGTGGTAAAACATGGCCCCGAGTTTAACCTGCCCGGCGCTAATTTTTTGCTGGTTGATGATCCTTTGGTTGCTTTGCAAACCCTGGCTGCCTATCATCGTTGCCAGTTTAAGCTACAGGTAATAGGTGTAACAGGCAGTAATGGCAAAACCATTGTAAAAGAATGGCTCTACCAGTTATTAGCTGCCGATAAAAACATTGTGCGCAATCCTAAAAGCTATAACTCGCAAATAGGTGTGCCATTATCTGTTTGGCAAATAAACAGCCGTAACAATCTGGGTATTTTTGAGGCGGGTATATCTACCATTAATGAAATGGATAAACTACAGGCTATTATTAAGCCGCAGATCGGGATATTAACCCATATTGGCCCGGCACATGATGAAGGCTTTGCCAACAGGAAACAAAAGGTGCTGGAAAAACTGCAACTTTTTAAAAATAGCAAGCTGCTTATATATAATTACGACCAGCTGCTCGACTATAAAAAAGATATTCCGGTGAAGGAAACCTTTACCTGGAGCCGCAAGTTTAAGGTGGCCGATCTGTACGTGTTCAGCGAGACGGTGATCTCCAAAAAATATTACCTGCGGGCTTATTATCAGAAAAAAGAGATAGAATGCCTTATACCATTTTCTGATCTGGCATCTGTTGAAAATGCCATTACCTGCTGGGCCACTATGTTGGCTATGGGATATACCCCGGCCGAAGCCGACAAACGCATTGAACGCCTGGTGCCAGTAAGCATGCGCCTGGAGCTTAAGAACGGAGTGAACAATTGCTCTGTTATTGATGATTCCTACAATTCCGATCTGCAATCGCTGGAGATAGCGCTCAACTTTTTGGGGCAGCAAAATCAGCATCAGAAAAAAACATTAATTTTGTCAGATATATTACAGTCTGGGCTGCAACTTGACGTATTATACTGCCAGGTTGCCAACCTGATCGGTACTCAACGCATTGATAAGTTTATTGGTGTAGGTGAAGCGCTTATTGGTAACCAAACCTGTTTTAATTTGCCCGAGCAACACTTTTTTAAAGATACGCCAGCCTTGCTGCAACAGTTAAAAGCGCTTAACTTTAAAGAAGAAACCATCCTGATCAAAGGTTCAAGGCGTTTTGAATTTGAGCGTATCAGCAATGCGCTTACCCAAAAAGCTCATGAAACTATTTTAGAAATTAACCTGAACGCTCTGCTTAACAACCTGAACTATTACAGGTCGAAATTGAAGCTGGGCGTTAAGGTAATGGCAATGGTTAAGGCTTTTTCGTACGGGAGCGGCACTTTTGAAGTAGCCAATATGCTGCAATACAACAAGGTTGATTACCTGGCAGTAGCTTATATTGATGAAGGAGTAGCCCTGCGTCAATCGGGTATTAACCTGCCCATTATGGTACTTAACCCCGAGGCTTCTGCATTTGATAAGCTGGTTGAACATAAGCTTGAACCCGTAATTTATAGCTTTGGATTGCTGGATGATTTTGTGATTTATACGCAAGATCGTGCCATACAAAGCTACCCTGTACACCTGAAAATTGACACAGGTATGCATCGCCTCGGTTTTGAAAACCTGGACGTTGAAACCCTGTGCGATATGCTGGAGCAAAATCGGTATATACGCGTTCAGTCGGTATTTTCGCATCTGGTAGCAAGCGAGGCTGTGCAGCACGATGAGTTTACGAAGAAACAGATCAAACGCTTTGAAAAGGCTTTTAAAGAGATAGAGAAAACACTGGGCTACAAAGTGATCAAACACCTGTGCAATACCTCGGGCATTACGCGCTGGCCATCGGCACATTATGATATGGTGCGGCTGGGGATTGGGTTATACGGCGTAGATTCGGCAGTACCTGCATCGGATAATGCTTTGAAACCCATTGCCAGTTTAAAAACAAGTGTTGCCCAGGTCAGGAAAGTAGGGGCAGGCGATACGATCAGTTATAGCCGCAGCGGAAGCTTGCAGAAAGATGGCAAAATAGCGACTGTGCGCATTGGTTATGCCGATGGTTACCTGCGTGCCTTTGGTAACGGTACGGGTAAAATGATGGTGAAAGGAACGCTCGTGCCAACCGTGGGCAACATTACAATGGACATGTGTATGCTGGATGTAAGCGGCCTTGATGTAAGCGAGGGCGATGAAGTAATTGTATTTGATGAAAACTACCGTATTGAGGAACTGGCCAGGCAGATAGGAACCATTCCGTATGAAATTTTAACTAATGTTTCGCAGCGGGTAAAGCGGGTATATTTTTATGAATAGCTGATTTTAATTGGTGGCTCAAATTTTTTGAACAAGATGAACAAATCTTTTTGCTTATGAATTTGCCTTATTAATAAGTACTTAAATTGAAAAATAGCAGTGTAACTAACTGAGATATTTCACACTATTCGTATAAGTTGAAAGCTTTTTTAAACTTATTATGCAGTTATAAGTTATTTTTACGATGATAAATGTAAGGGGTTATATTTATCGTTTAATTGCCCCGGCTTGTTTTAATTAATAAGTCGGGGTTTTTTCATAACATAACCTTAGGCTTAAGCGGTTCGTATACTGTACTGTCAATTTTGTTGGTTTTAATAAATTCTCCGGGTGTGCTTTATCCTGGAGAATTTATTTGATGTATGCTATAATTAAACGATAAAGTAAATATAACCCTGCCCCCGGTTGCTGTAAGTCTCCGGGGTTTCTTATTTGTAAAAAAATTAAACAACTTAAATAGTTTTATTGCGTATAAGAACTTGAAGAGCTTTATATAAAGAAGTTGGGTGAACAAGGTGTTAGGGTGAGAGCTAACACCTTTTGTTTTTATATAACTTTGAATTCAAAAGTTCAGTAGTTTCTAAATGAGCATCTCTTCTCCCATGTAGTATAAATTTTGTTCTTTTGTTGCATCCGTCAAGTTATCAGGATGGATATAAGGATTTTAAAAAATTAGATTACCTGATACTAACTACTTGATATTAAATTTGCATCTATGAACAGAATTGCGGGAGCCTTATTAAGATATTTTGTAAAAGGGATGATCGTAGTTGTGCCCATTGGCGCCGCGTTTTTCATAGTTTACTGGGCAGTATCCACTATTGATAAGGCGCTTAACCTAAGCGCTGATCTGTGGGTAGATAAGGCAGGTAAACCCATTTATATTCCAGGTTTGGGTATTTTGAACGTGGTTGTTGTAATTATGATAGCCGGTATACTGGTTACCAATGTAGTTACCGACCCCATTAAACGCTGGTTTAACCGTTGGCTCAATCGCTTGCCGCTTATTAAATTCCTGTATTCATCCATTAAAGATCTGACAGAAGCTTTTGTAGGGGAGGAAAAGAAATTTAACGAACCTGTTTTGGTAGAGGTAAATGAATTTGGGCTTAAAAAGATAGGCTTTATAGTACAAAAAGACCTGGCTGTTTTAAATTTACCGGGAGAGGTTGCAGTATATTTCCCCTATTCTTATTCCTTTGCCGGGCAGGTTGCCATTATACATTCAAGCAAAATAAAACACATCGAAAAAAGTGCTGCCGATATGATGAAATTCGTGATATCTGGCGGGGTTAGCGGATTGGATCATTGATCTCTACCAGTTTCGCCGTTTCCTTCACTTTCTTAAAGCTCCTGATAGCCAAAAGCGCGCTGATGAGCATTAACAGCGCCCCCAATATATAGGGTGCACCAGGAAAGTACATGTTGGTATTGCGGTGGGTGAACAAATGAAATATCGAACTCATGAGCAAGGGCCCAATAATTACAGCCAGGCTTGTCAGGCCGGTTAGTGAGCCCTGTAATTCGCCTTGTTCCCTTGGCGATACGGTACCGGTAATAAGCCCCTGCAAAGCCGGGCCAGAGATACCACCAAGACAGTAGGGAATCATATAAACATACATCATCCAACCCTGGCTGGCAAAAGCGATTAGTGTTAAGCCCAGCGCATAAAAGAGCAGGCCCGCTGTGATATTTTTTTCCTGCCCAAACTTGGGTATGGTAAGCCTGATGAGGCCGCCTTGTATGGCTACCAATACCACACCTATAAAAATACCCAGAGCACCGATGCTGCGGAGTGTCCAGTTAAATTTTTCAATCAGATAAAATGACATTACATATTCTACTGCTTTTTGAGCTACATAAACGAGTGAAAATGCGCCTATCAATCCTTTAAGGGCAGGATATTTGCCCAGGCTGCGTAACGAGCTTATCGGGTTTGATTTTTTCCATTCAAACCGGCGGCGATTTCTGGGTTTTAATGATTCGGGCAATACAAAGTAACCGTAAAGCGCGTTTAGCAAAGCAAAACCCGCGGCAGCCATAAAGGGTAGTTTAATATTAATATCGCCCAGGTAAGCCCCCATACCAATACCTAATATAAAACCCAATCCGGATGCCGCACCTACCAACCCGAAATTGGCAGCCCTATTTTTACCGGTACTTACATCGGCAATATAAGCTGTGGCGGTAGAGTTGCTGGCACCCGTAAACCCAGCTATGGCCCGGCCCACAAAAAGCCAGCCTATGGTAGGGGCAAAAGCCATAAAAAGATAATCGATACCAAAACCTAACAGCGATGAAAGTAATATAGGGCGACGACCATACCTATCGCTCAGGTTACCCAATACCGGCGAAAACACAAACTGCATACTGGCATAAGTAAAAGTTAAATAGCCGTTATATTGAGTAGCGGTGCTGATATCAACATGGCCCAGAGTTTCCAGCAGTTTGGGCATTACAGGGATAATAATGCCAAGCCCCAATACGTCGATAAACAGCGTTATGAATATAAAACCCAGCGCAGCCGAGTGCTTTTTTTTAGGTTGATCGGTCATTAAAGAATAAAGTGAAAAACAAGGTAAAAGTTTTAAAGATATGAAGTTGTATTAATGTTTATTACCGACGATAAAATTTATTATATAACTGATAATTTATGATCAAAATAATACCAGTATCATATATATTAGCAATTAATAATAAATATTATTGCCACTACCTATCATGAGGAAATTAGTAACGATCTGTTTTTTATTCATCTTTTTTATTTTTCGGGTCAATGCCCAAACTACCAGCAATAGCGGTTATGTTATTAATGGCACCATAACGGGTATAGATTCAGGAGTTGTGCGTATGCTTGCAGGAAACAGAAGTGTTATAGATAGCGCTATCATCGTTAATGGCAAATTTGCGTTCAAAGGAAAAGTAGATTTTCCTGAGAGAAGGGCTTTTATGATTATGCCGGGTAACTGGTCGTTCAGAGGGTTTGTAGAGGATACGGTTATCGCATTTAATATAGATACAGCGGATGCCATGCATCAGTATTCTAATAAGATAGATTACCCTATTATGTGGCAGATTAAAGAAACAGGCTCTGAACTGGCTGATACTTATACTCAATATGAAAATGAAACAGGGATGACCGATTACTATTCCCTTATCAGAAGGTTAAAGACAGCTAAAAAAGATTCTTTAGTTTATATTAAAAATGAATTAGATACGATTCGTATGCAAGGGCCCGGAAAGCAAAAATTATGGATTGAAAAATACATCGGTCAAAATCCCAGCTCCCTTGCCGGGGTTTACATATTTAATGAATATTGTAACTCACAAGCTGATATTTCCGAGGTTTATATGCGTACGATGATGAACCAATTTTCAGGAGCGGCAAAGGAATCTCCTTATTATGAAGCGTTAAACAAGAAATTACCAACACTGAAGAACAAAGTGACTGGTAATATGGCATCTGATTTTACTTTGCAAAAAAGAGATAAAAGCAAATTTACACTTTCCTCGGCCCGTGGATCCGTTATCATGCTTGATTTTTGGGCAAGCTGGTGCGTGCCTTGTAGAAAAGGTATTCCGTATTGGAAGAAAGTGTACGCGAAATATCATCAAAAAGGCTTTGATATAGTGAGCATATCTGACGATAGAGGTTGGAATGATTGGATAAAAGCGCTTGATCAGGAAAAAATGCCCTGGACGCAGGTTATTGACGAATTTCCTTCGAAAGGCTTACCAGCAAGAGTTGGAGTATTGTATGCAGTGAGGTCAATGCCTTTTTTTGTATTACTGGATAGAAATGGAAAAGTGATCATTGCCTCTGACGATGAGCATGCTGTTACAAAAAAATTAGCAGAAATATTTCCAGATCGCGCTTTAACTACCAAAATCCGAACAGCTTTGCCTGAAGTTCCGCGGCCCAGGGGAAAATCGGTTAGTAAATCCTGATTTCTTAAAAAGCTTCATTCAAGCCAAGGAAAAATCCTCGGGCCCCGTATCTGCCGAAGGCGTAATCCAGACATAAATTGGTGCGTGTGGCTTTGTTGAACAGCACACGCAATCCCGCGCCATAGCCTGGTTGCCATACTTCAAACAATTTTGTTCCGGTTTCGTCATTAGAGGTCTGAAGGTTAAAAAAGGTAACACCGCTTAAAAACTTGTTGCGGAGTATCGGGAAGCGGTATTCTACTTCTGAGTAATCAAACTTGGTGCCTTTAAAGTAACCTGTTGTATATCCACGACCGCTGCGGAAACTTCCATCTTTTGCGGTTCCCGGCAGTTCAAGGTAAGGCACGTTACCGCTAATTAGGTACGAACCCCAGTTCCAGAAAGCGATTACATGCTCGGGATGGTCTTCAGATAGGCTAAAGTACTTCCTAAAGTCGGTAGTGAATTGCATGGCGTTTTTACTGCTGCCTATCCAGCTTTGATTTATCCGGATGCCGGCATCTACATAAATTCCTTTATAGGCGCGGTTCTGATTATCGCGTGTAGTGTACTGCAGGTTAAACAAGAATCCGTTTGCACTGTAGCTGCTTTGGCTAAAGCCATGACGGTCGTTATATATGCTGTACGGCGTTGGGCCTACTGATTTAGTATCTTCTATGCTTTTTCTGACATCAAATGACATACCCGCTCCCAGGAAAAGGTTTTTATCTATTTCCTTATATACTTTTTCCCTGATGTTAAAATATACGGAATGCAGTGCCCGTCCTTTACGCTCGGGGTTAGTTAGTATATGGTCATCTGTACTCACGTCAGATCCGCGGCCAATACCTAAGCCAAAATCGGGCGTAACGGTTTTGGCAACCACCAGATTACCCTGAAAGTTATATTTATTGCCGGGAGTATAAACGTTATGGTTTACATAAAAATAAATAATCCCCTTTGTAGTAATGGAAGCCGATGTTGCAGCTACCGACAGGAGAGTGTTAGGGTCATCGCCCAGTTTTTTACCCGCCACCGCCTTGATACCAATTTGTGATCCGATACTTGGGTTAGATGCAACATTGGGTATGACGGTAATTCCTGATGATTTTTTTTGAACCGAGTCTGGCTTTTTATGCGGACGGAAAATATCATTGTACAAATTGCCAACGTCGTACTGTTTAGACAGGTTATCGGCTTTTGCGGCAGCCGCTGCCTGTTTCTGTTTTATACGTAACGAATCGGCCTTTACCGAGTCGGTAGGCGTTTGCACCTGGCTAAAAGCATTGTAATGCAGGCTTATAAGCAAGGGTAATATTAAAATCTTTAGTAAAAAGAACTTTCTTTGTTTTGAGGTATGATGCGCTTTCAGGATGATAACTATTTAATTTTCAATTTATTTAATTGCTTATTTGTGATAATGTTATTTTGAATTTAAACCACATAAGCCCTGAAATGTTTTATTGATTGGATTGCAGCTATCCACTAATTTTCAGAAAGCAAAAATGCCACCCCCAAAAAAGAGGTGGCATTTTGATAAAATGAATGATTAAAAATTCGGTTTCAGCACATACTTGTTGTAGAAACGGGTAATGTGCTCAACGGCCTCTTCGGCGGTATCAACTACGCGGTAAAGGTTCAGATCGTCGGGGTTGATGTTGTGCTGTTCGGCCAGCATTTTTTCTTCAACCCAGCTAAACAAGCCTTTCCAGTATTCCACACCCACAAATATGATGGGGAAACGGGCGATTTTACCGGTTTGTATCAGCGTAATGGCCTCAAACGATTCGTCCATAGTGCCAAAACCACCAGGCAGAATGATAAAGCCCTGAGAGTACTTCATGAACATCACCTTACGGATAAAGAAGTAATCAAACTCCATGATCTTATCCCTGTCAATGTACTTGTTATGGAACTGCTCAAAAGGCAACTCAATATTTAAACCTACCGATTTACCGCCAGCTTCGTAAGCGCCTTTATTGGCTGCTTCCATAATGCCGGGGCCACCGCCTGATATTACACCATAGCCATGCTCGGTTAGCAGTCGAGCCGTATTTTCGGCCAGTTGATAGTATTTATTATCGTTATGGGTACGTGCCGATCCGAATATGGATACACAGGGGCCAATTTTTGCCAGTTTCTCAAAACCATCTACAAACTCGGCCATTATTTTGAATATCTGCCAGGAGTCGGTTACCTTAATTTCCTGCCAGTTTTTATTTTCAAACGCTTGTCTTATTTTTTCTTCGC
>NZ_JBCECK010000178.1:0-9384 GCF_039207105.1 Mucilaginibacter sp. | reverse complement strand
ACTGTACCGATAATGCCGCCATGATTGCCATTGCCGGTTACTATAAATATTTAAAGGGAGAGTTTGCCCGGCAAAACACCGCCCCGCTGGCGCGTATGCCTTTTTAATTTTGAATTAATGAATTATTGATTTATGGAATTGAAACTTTCACGCTCATGCAATAATCACTAATTCATTTAATTCGCTAATTCAATAATTACTTAATATGAATATACCTTCACTTATTTTCTGGGCGATTTTTGTGTTGCCGATGGTAGCTTTTTTAATTTGGCTGATGCGCCAGGATAAAAAGAAGGGACTTACCGGCTTAATAGTATTGGCTATTATTGTAGTTGGCGGCATAGTTTACATGTACCTGAAAACCGGCGGACAGTAGTTGTCAGTTAATTTTCGGCCACCGCCTGTTCCGTTAATCCTTTATAAAAAGTTTTTGCGTAACCAGCAATGGTTACGGCAAGGTCGAGGCCGTTAATTATTCTGCGGGCGTTTATCCAGTCGGTGAGGTTGGCAGTAAAGTAGCTGCCCAGACTTTTACCGGTGAATAAGCCACCGGTCATCCCTTTAATCATAATGGCAGCCGCTACAGCGGGTTGCAACGCAAGTTCAGGATTATTCAACAGATCAATGTTCAGCAGCTTACCCATAGCATTGTAATTTTCATACCAAGTTAATTGCACATAACCGCGGCCATAATACAATTTATTGGGCGTATTGTAGGGGATACGTTTACCGGGGCCGCCGCCCATTTTTAATTTACGACCATAATCATGTCCGGCGCCTTTTCCAAATTCATTAATGGGCTGCATGGTTTTGGCTGTTTCATGAAAAGCGGTTGCCAGCATATAGGCTGTCTTTCTTTCGTCGGTGATACCGGCATCTTCAGCCGCTTTTAGTATGCTTTCTATGCCATCAACTTGTGTTTGTGACATGTGCCCCTCAAACAAGATACGAACATCATCATAAAATTCCTTTGTACCAGCCATGATACTTAAATTAAAAAGTTTATTTGGGTAACGGACAGTGAGAGGTAAAGGCGAGTAGAGTAAATTTAATTATTCTGTTAAGGAATCTTGAAATGAAAGCTTAATTGTATACTACTTCACACTAAAAGTGTAAACAAAGACGCCCTTCTGTTTTACAGAAAGGCGTTTTGATATATTGTTGGCGGTAATTACTGGCCAAACCGTTCTTTTAAATAAAAACCGGTATGTGATTTTTTCTCTTTAATGAGGTTTTCGGGCACTCCTTCAAATACTACCTTGCCGCCGCGGTTGCCGCCTTCGGGACCGATGTCAATGATCCAGTCGGCACATTTAATAACATCCATATTGTGTTCAATAACAATAATGGTATTGCCGTGCTCCAACAGGGCATCAAATGATTTTAGCAGCTTTTTAATATCGGCAAAATGCAGGCCGGTGGTAGGTTCGTCAAAAATAAATAACGTTTTATGAGTATTATTTCCCTTTACCAGGAACGATGCCAGCTTAATACGCTGCGCCTCGCCACCCGACAGGGTATTTGATGATTGCCCTAATTGTACATAGCCCAAACCAACATCAACCAAAGGTTTAATTTTGGCAATGATCTTGGGCTCTTTGGCAAAAAACTCCAGAGCCTCGTCAATGGTCATGTGCAGTACCTCGGCAACGTTCTTTTCGTTGTAGGTAATATCCAGGATGTGCTGTTTAAAGCGGTTACCCCCGCAGGTTTCGCAGGTCAGGAAAATATCGGCCATAAACTGCATCTCTATCTTCACTTCGCCTTCGCCCTGGCATACGTCACATCGGCCACCCTCCACGTTAAATGAAAACGCCGATGGTTTTAACCCAGCCGCTTTGGCTGCCGGTTGTGCAGCGTACAGGTTACGGATCTCATCCCAGGCTTTTACATAGGTAACAGGGTTTGAGCGCGATGAGCGGCCGATAGGGTTCTGGTCAACCAGTTCTACCTGTTCAATTTTAGCGTAATCACCATCAATGCTGTCATAAGCACCTGTTTGCTCGCCCGAATAGTTGCCCAGCGCTTTTTGGAGGGCAGGGGCCAGTATGCGTTTTACCAAACTGGTTTTGCCCGAGCCCGATACTCCGGTAACTACCGTAAGCACGCCCAGTGGGAATTTAGCGTTAACGTGCTGCAGGTTGTTTTCGCGTGCGCCTTTGATCTCCACAAAATCATTCCATTTGCGGCGGTGTGTAGGGATAGCTATTTCTTCCTTGCCACTCAGGTAACGGCCGGTTAAGCTGTTATCGTCCTTAATGATCTCATCATAAGTGCCGGTAAAGATCAGCTCGCCGCCGTGGGTACCGGCTTCCGGGCCGATGTCAATAATATGATCGGCCGCTTTCATGATCTCTTCTTCGTGCTCCACCACCAAAACGGTGTTACCGACATCGCGAAGCGATTTAAGTACGCCTATCAGGCGCTGGGTATCACGTGGGTGCAGACCGATACTGGGCTCATCCAGTACATATACCGAGCCCACCAGGCTACTGCCCAATGAAGTAGCCAGATTGATACGTTGCGACTCACCGCCCGATAAAGTGTTTGACAAGCGGTTAAGTGTTAAATAACTCAGGCCCACATCATTTAAAAATACCAGACGGTTGGTGATCTCCATCAGCAGGCGTTTGCCCACTTTGGCATCAGTTTCATTAAGTTCAAGGCTTTGGAAAAATTCCAGTGCCTTATCCAGCGGCATCAACACCACATCGGTAATAGAGTGGCCACCAATTTTCACGTAAGAGGCGTCCTGACGCAGGCGGCTGCCTTTACACTCAGGGCAGGTAGTTTTGCCCCTGTAGCGCGATAGCATCACCCGGTACTGAATTTTATAGGTTTGCGCCTCCATTTCCCTGAAAAACTCATCCAGCCCGCGAAAGTATTTATTACCAGTCCACAACAGGCGCTGTTGTTTTTCGGTAAGCTGGTTATACTGACGGTGTATCGGGAAGTCAAACTGCAGGGCGTGTTTAACCAACTGGTCGTTCCATTCACGCATTTTTTCGCCGCGCCAGGGGGCAATAGCCCCTTCGTAAATACTTTTACTTTTATCGGGTATCACCAGATCTTCATCAATGCCAATTACCTTACCGTAGCCTTCGCATTTTTTGCAGGCGCCGTAAGGGTTATTAAAGCTGAAAAAGTTTGGTGAAGGTTCTTCAAATTTTATTCCATCAAGCTCAAAACGATCACAGAAAAAGCGTTCCTGCTCTCCGTCGGCATCAGGTTGCTGGTAACGCACATAGCAATCGCCCTTGCCTTCAAAAAAAGCGGTTTGTATAGAGTCGCCCAGGCGGCTGATAGTTTCGTCTTCTTCGTTTTTGGATACACGGTCAATCACTATCCTAACACCAGGGTAATGGGCAGGGCTTTCGGTATCTATGGCTACAGTATCGTCGCTTTCGGCAACGGCCTTAGCCTTTTTACCCTTGGCCTTTTTTTCGCCCTGTACCTCTGCAACTAACGAGCCATCGCCGATGGATTCATCCTCCAGCAGCGCTTCAATTTTTGACAATTTATTATCATACTCTACCCGCACAAAACCTTTTTGCATTAAAACAGCGAGTTCCTCTTTTAAGCTACGGTTATTATGCGGATACAAGGGGGCCAGTATGGTTACCAGGCTTTCATTAGGCAGAGCCAGTATAAAATTAACTACATCGGTAACCGAATCTTTTTTAACCACTTCGCCAGATACCGGCGAGTAGGTTTTACCGATGCGTGAGAACAGCAGTTTTAAATAATCATATATTTCGGTTGATGTACCTACTGTTGACCGCGGGTTGCTGGTAATTACCTTTTGCTCAATAGCTATAGCGGGGGCTATACCTTTTATATAGTCAACATCGGGCTTGTTCATACGGCCCAAAAACTGGCGGGCATATGATGAAAGACTTTCAACATAGCGGCGCTGACCTTCGGCATATAAGGTATCAAAGGCCAATGATGATTTGCCTGATCCTGACATGCCCGTAACCACTACCAGCTTGTTTTTGGGGATGGCCACATCCATGTTTTTAAGGTTGTGTACCCGGGCCCCTTTAATGATGATATGTTTTTGCGGGTCTTTTTCTGCTTCTTTAGTCATTCTTTAGAATTAGATCATGATGCTCATGGTTCATAAATCATTTGATTGTCAAATATGCTATGTTAAACAATATCTGTACCATCAGTAATGACGCGTTTTTCATGAACTTTTTTGAAAGTGCAAAAATCCTAAAATATTTAGCAGAATCCAAATCGGTTTTGGTTTGTTTTTGGCTTTGCCTTAAATATTTTAATGAGTTTACAGTTTGTTGACTTTTAAAGACTTAATGCCTTAAAAGGACCTCTTGATTTGAAAATAATTTAAGGCCCCGTTAAACCTTTGATGCCATTAATAGTCAAACCCATGGGTTAATATAATTATGAACAGATGAGATGGATTTAAGGCCCGATTGAACTGATAGACAAGAAGAAAGTGAAAAAATATAATTTGGTTTTTAGACGGGAAATTGTTTTATTTGATGTAACAATTTCTTAACCCCTAAGGAGCACGCTATAGGATATACTTTACTTCGGACATTTTTATTAATTAAAAACTTAAGTTTAAGTAGTACCTTCTATGGATTTTCAATTGAAAAGTGATCAGGATTTAATCCATCTATACATTGCCGGTGATGAAGCAGGGCTGGTAGAATTGGTCAGACGATACCAAACTAAAATATATACCTCCATTTACTTACTGGTAAAAGATGAATACCTGGCCGAGGATATTTTCCAGGATACCTTTATCAAGGTGATCAACACGCTAAAGGCTGGAAAATATAACGAAGAAGGTAAATTTTTGCCCTGGGTAACCCGTATTGCGCACAATTTGGTTATTGACCATTTCAGGCGCGAAAAACGTGCCCCTATGGTAAGTAACGGAGACGACTTTGATATTTTTGAAGTGCTGGGCAATTACGATGAAAGCACCGAAGACCGCATGGTGCGCGAGCAAACCCATAAAGATCTGAAAACATTGATACAACTGCTGCCATCTGAGCAAAAGGAAGTATTAATTATGCGCCACTTTGGTGATATGAGCTTTAAGGAAATTGCTGATATTACCGAAGTAAGTATTAATACCGCCCTGGGCCGTATGCGTTACGCGTTGAATAATCTGCGTAAAATGATGCAAAGTAAGGAGCTGAGTTTAAAAAATTAGGCGTTTTAAGCAATTATTATTACCCATTAATTAATTTATATAACGTAATAATAAATAGTTTGATTATGCATTAATCAATTATTCAGTCACTTAGTGGAAAACAGCATGTTAAGACAATAAAAAAATTTCATTTAATTTTCATTTAACAAAATATTATCTTTAAGCCACCGTTATAAATCATATAAAATTTATTACAATAAAGCTTATGGATGAAACCTTTACAAAAACGTTAAATGGAAGTGCTAACCAAGCTCTAATGAACGAGAATGGACAAGAAAATCTGGACGCCGACGAAGTGATTTTTTATAATTCAATTCGTGCTGATTTGGACCTTTTGAACAAAAAACCAAAGGTACAAACCATACACCAGATACTTGATTACTCGAAAAGCTTGCGCTAAGCCACCGAAAGTACTGGTTCATAGATCATAATTGTTGATAAGGTTGATGTTTTGCAAATGGCACCAACTGATACCCAATAAATGATTTATGAACCTTTCTATTTTTACACAAATTTACAGGATCATACATAGGCTTAGTACATATTATAATATATGTTTAACCATGTTTTAAATATGATCGGTTCATTCTCAATTTCTACTCCATATTAAAATGCTTAAGGCCGAACGTTACCGCCATTTTGTTGAACATTTTTCAAAGCAGCAACCCAACCCTGTTACCGAACTACATTATAACAATCCTTTTCAATTGCTGGTTGCCGTTATATTATCTGCCCAGTGTACCGATAAGCGCATTAACCAGGTAACGCCAGCGCTGTTTGAACGTTTCCCAACCCCCGAAGATCTGGCGGTATCAACACCCGAAGAAGTGTTTACCTACATACGCAGTGTAAGCTACCCTAACAATAAAGCCAAACATTTGGTGGGTATGGGTAAAATGCTGGTTGAGGTATTTCACAGTCAGGTGCCGGCGGGTATTGATGATCTGCAGAAGATGCCGGGAGTTGGCCGCAAAACCGCAAATGTTATTGCCTCCGTCGTGTTTGACGCGCCGGCTATAGCGGTTGATACTCATGTTTTTAGGGTAAGCAACCGGATAGGGCTTACTACTAACGCGCGCACGCCGCTGGCTGTTGAAAAACAACTGACTGAATATTTACCCCAGAATATATTAGGTGTGGCACACCACTGGCTTATATTGCATGGGCGGTACATATGTGTTGCCCGTAGCCCCAAATGCGAAATTTGCCCCATAACCTGGTTTTGCAAATACTACGAGCGTAACAATACCGAAGCCGCACTGCTAAGGGCCGAAGCTGCCAAAATTAAAAAGGCTAAAGAGGCCAAAAAGAAAAAGGCGCTTAACACCATAACTAAGGAGCTTAAAAAGCGCAGTGTGGATAAAGATATTTGATTAGTATTGGCAGGTTGATTAATTTCATAAAAGGAGCCTCGCCCAACCCTCTCCAAAGGAGAGGGCTTTCAAAATTGCTTTTTTTAAAGTCTCCCCTCTTGGAGGAGATTTAGAGGAGGCTTTTTTAACGAAGCGATATATCAATAATATTTACTAAAAAAATTAGTAAATCAAAAATAAACATTTATATTTGTTGAAGATAATTTTAAGATGAGCACAGATAAAAATAATTCAGATAAATTAAAGGCACTACAGCTTACGTTAGATAAGCTGGAAAAATCATACGGAAAAGGCACCATCATGAAATTGGGCGATTCTGTTATTGAGGCTACAGAAGTAATATCAACAGGTTCGTTAGGCCTTGATATAGCTTTGGGCGTAGGTGGTTTGCCAAAAGGAAGAGTTATTGAAATATACGGCCCGGAATCGTCAGGTAAAACAACCCTGGCCATACATGCCATTGCAGAGTCGCAAAAAAAAGGTGGCATCGCGGCATTTATTGATGCGGAGCACGCTTTCGATCGTTTTTATGCGAAAAAATTAGGTGTTGATGTAGAGAACCTTTTGATCTCTCAGCCAGACAACGGTGAGCAGGCATTGGAAATTGCTGACAACCTGATCCGCTCAGGAGCTATCGATATTCTGGTTATCGACTCTGTTGCGGCCTTGGTTCCAAAAGCTGAGATTGAGGGCGAAATGGGCGATTCAAAAATGGGTTTGCACGCGCGTTTAATGTCGCAGGCTTTACGTAAGCTAACCGGTACCATTGCCAAAACCGGATGCTGCTGTATATTTATCAACCAGCTGCGCGATAAAATTGGTGTAATGTTTGGTAACCCCGAAACCACTACCGGTGGTAATGCCCTTAAATTCTATGCTTCGGTACGTTTAGATGTACGCCGCATATCACAAATTAAAGATACCGACGAGGTTTCGGGTAACCGCGTTAAAGTAAAAATTGTTAAAAACAAGGTAGCGCCTCCATTCCGCGTAGCAGAATTTGACATTATGTTTGGTGAAGGTATTTCAAAAGCCGGTGAGATCATTGACCTGGGTGTAGAGTACAACATCATTAAAAAAGCAGGTTCATGGTTTAGCTATGGCGAAACCCGCCTTGGCCAGGGCCGCGACGCAGTTAAACAACTGATACTGGACAATCCTGAATTGCAGGAAGAACTGGAAACCAAAATCAAAGAAACCGTTACCGGCGATAGCTTGGTAGAAGAAGAATAAGATTTGATTTCGGATTTCTGAATTTCGATTTCGGATTTATGATATAGAAAAGCCTTCTCGTTTTTGGGACGGCTTTTTTGTTTGCATAGAGTTGGAAGTTTTGTCGTCCTGAATAAAGGTGAAGCATGCAGATTAGAATAAAGGGTTGTCATTTCGAGCGATAGCGAGAAATCTTGTATACCCTGCAAGTCCGTTCCCATATTATATAAGATTTCTCTTTCGCACAACGTGCTTATTCACCGCGGCTCTATCTAAATGCACCTTCATTTATTCGTAATAAATCGATAAAGCTTAATACGCTAAGCCAATAATTATTACATTTAGCCTTAATGAATAAATGGGTACTATCACTGTTTTTCGTGTTGCTAATTCACTTGAGCGCCTGCCACACCGATGCTCCCGAATCGCGAAAAACTGTTTTTAATATTAACCTGGAAGAAGGACTAACCTCGCTTGACCCTGCCTTTTGCCGCAACCGTTATACCATTTGGATGGATAACCAGATATTTAACGGCCTGGTTCAAATTAACGATAGCTTAAAAGTAATACCCTGCATAGCCAAAAATTGGGATATATCCGCAGATGGTTTGTTATATACCTTTCACCTGCGCAACGATGTTTATTTTCATGATGACCCGCATTTTACCGATGGGGTTGGGCGAAAAGCAGTAGCTGCCGATTTTGTTTACAGTTTCAGCCGTTTAATTGACCCTAAGGTGGCCTCATCAGGCTCGTGGATATTTAGTGATAAGGTAGAAGGTAAAAACGCTTTTACAGCTCCTGATGACAGTACCTTACGCATCAGGCTTAAACAGCCTTTCGCGCCTTTCTTAAGTATGCTAACCGCGCAGTACTGTTCGGTAGTGCCTAAAGAGGTAGTTGATTTTTATGGTAAAGATTTCAGGAGTCATCCCGTAGGTACCGGTCCGTTTAAATTTAAGTACTGGAAAGAAGGGGAGGTAATGGTACTATTGAAAAATGAAAAATACTGGGAAAAGGATAAAAACGGAGCCCGCCTGCCTTATCTGGATGCGGTGAAAGCCTCATTCATAGCCGATAAGCAAACCTCATTTCTGGAATTCATTAAAAAGAAGCTTGATTTTTTAAATGATATTGACGGCAGTTACCGCGATGATATATTGACCAAGTCGGGCAAGGTAACGCAAAAGTACAAAGGTCAGTTTGTTTTAAATACTGCCCCCTACCTGAATACCATGTACCTGGGTATTTTGGTTGATACCAATTTGGCTATTGTGAAAAAGTCACCTTTGAAAATATTGAAAGTAAGGCAGGCCATTAATTACGCCATCGACAGACAAAAAATGATGAAGTACCTACGCAACAGCATGGGAACCCCTGGCTATGCAGGCTTTATCCCCGAAGGTATGCCGGGCTTTAGCCAGTCGGTAAAAGGCTATACTTACGACCCGGAGAAAGCTCGCGAGCTGTTGGCTGAAGCTGGCTTTCCGGACGGTAAAAATCTGCCCGAAATTTCATTGGCTACAACGGTAGGTTACCGGAGCTTGATTGAATATATGCAGGGCCAGTTGGATAGGATAGGCATCCGTACGAGTGTAGAAATTACCC
>NZ_JBCECK010000177.1:0-9470 GCF_039207105.1 Mucilaginibacter sp. | reverse complement strand
TCCATATGTCAAAAACTATTTTTATTACAGGTGCTTCCAAAGGATTTGGAAAAATTTGGGCGGAAGCCTTTTTAAAACAAGGCAATAAGGTTGTTGCTACTGCCAGAAACCTTGACGCGTTAAAAGACCTGACAGCCGCTTATGGCGATTCGGTTTTACCTATTGAACTGGATGTAAACAATCATGATGCCTGTTTTGCAGCTGTGAACCAAGCTAATGAACATTTTGGTTCAATTGATGTGCTGATCAACAATGCCGGTTATGGCTTGTTTGGTACCATTGAAGAGACCACTGAAAAAGAAGCGCGCGACCAAATGGAAACTAACTTTTTTGGTTTATTGTGGGTTACGCAGGCAGTTATTCCTATTATGCGCCAGCAAGGTCATGGACACATTATCCAGGTTTCAAGTGTTGTTGGGCTTGTGGCCCCGCCGGTTTTAGGCTTATACAATGCATCAAAATTCGCGGTTGAGGCAATAAGTGAAAGCTTATCTGTTGAGGTAAAAGGATTTGGAATAAATGTAACCCTTGTTGAACCAAATACTTTTGGCACAGATTGGGCTGGTGCTTCGGCTGTTCATACCACAGCAAACCCGGTTTATGATGGCCTGAAAAAAGCGTTTTTTGGTGGTTTAACTGAAGATGCTATCGGTATTCCGGAAGCTACTCAGGATGCGATACTGCAATTGGTTGCTTCAGAAAATCCTCCCTTACGTCTTACTCTTGGTAAAGTTGCTTACCCTTGGGTAAAACAGGTTTACGAACAGCGTTTAAATACCTGGGAGGAGTGGAAAGAAGTATCGGCCGCAGCACACGGTAAATAATTTTACTCTGTTATTATCAAATAAAAAAGCACCCGCATATAAGTTATGCGGGTGCTTTTTTATAGGGTGGTTTAATTAGCGTTTTCTTTTTCTAATACTAACTTTAATTCTATTATATTTTCGTCTGTAATTAAGTTAGATAATTTATCAACAAAATAAAATTCATCCAAATTTCTGGTTTCCCCGTTATCTGCCCTGCCTCTCGCAATCTTTAGTTTAAACTCCTCCAATGAGCGTAAAAAATAATGGTTTAACTGTATTTTATTTGATGTGTGTTTGGCGATAGCGCCATTTATTCTTTCAAAATCTTCATTAACACAATATTTCCCCCGCTTATAGTGAAAATAATGTGGATTTGGTACGCCTTTAACATACCTGGGTTGAACTATACTTTTAATATGACCGTTTACTCCCTCTGTTTTGAGCGATCGCCTGGTATAACTTTCTAATTGTGATCCCTGGGGTTTTTCCAAATGCCCGTTTGAACCAAATACTAACCAATGAATACCAAGTCCTCCATAGCTTTTATAATTATCCAAAAACTCAGGAAGATTGCCCGTTAAAGTTTTGGGCACTATAAACTCATCAACATCAATAAAAGCTATCCACTGGCATTCGGATCCGTAATTGGCTATACAATGGCTGTATGCAGGCATTTGTTTTACCATTCCGGATATAGGTTCAACTACTACAACTCCTTTTTTTATATATGCACTTAAAGTAGTTGAGATAGGGATACTTGATTCATTATCATAAATATAAAACCGGCTTACTCCGATTTTTAAATGGTAATCTATCCATTCAGTTAAATAAGGATCTTCATGCTTAGCAATGCAGCAAATGGCTACGGGATATTTATAGGGCGGTGTTAGCTTAAAAATAGATTGTAACATTCAAGTATATTCGAAATTTATCCTAAAAACGATATTTATTATTAATTAGCATAAACTATATCAAATATATTACTAATATTAAATTTTAGAAGCGCTTAAAAATATATAAAGGAAGGGCTGTTGAAACTCTGAACTATTCAGAAATTGTAATTACTTATTTGTAATCGAGTGAGCATATTGATAACTAGCGAAGCGGATAAATTTGCTCCAGTCGTAACTGGTCAAATCATGAATGCCTTCTCTGATGTGGTACCCTATAGTTTTATGAATGATCGGGCTGTTAGGTGGTGGTGGGTTGGCTTTAAGATCAGGGTTTATCCCGTACAGTTCGTATGCCTTTTGAGCGTAATAAACGGAAAGGTATGAGCCTGATGGGTCGGCCCATAGGTCTTTAGTGGCGTTGGTAGTATAAACGGGCCTTGGAGCTAACAATGCTATAAGCATATGCTGGTCAACCGGCAACTTATTTACATCATCAATGTATTTTTTATAATTGTTGCAAAACCAATACGGGTAGTGGGAGTTAATGACCTTCAAGGTTTCGCCAAATTGTCTGCGGGCTAAAGCAGCTCCTGTATTGCCCGAGCAATTGGCAAATATCATAGCGAAACGTTGATCCTCAGCTCCGGCCCATAAAGCTGCTTTGCCTCCTCGCGAATGCCCTACTATGCTAACTTTAGCAAAATCAATGCTGCTGTCTGTTTTAAAATAATCCATTACGCGGCTTGCAGCCCAGGCCCAGCAGCCAATCGCCTTCATGCCATTATCGGCAGTTAACTGGTTGGGATATAATTTTAGTACACCATTGGTATAGTTGTCTTTATTATCAGGCGCGGCATCATTAACATTAAATGTGGCAATGGCATAACCACTATCAATAACCATTTCGGCAGGCCAGAAATCGCTTTTTATCTTTCTTGTGGGATCGGTATTGTTGTTATCCCGGTTGTTAATGAACAAAAAAGCAGGATTTGCGGGTTTCCCATTATTGGGGGTAAACAAAGTAACATGAATATCTACAGATGTGTGTGAATTATAAACGGTTATCGTTACTATCTTTAGGTGGGCTTTGCCGTTCATGGCGTTTTTATCCTCAGCAGTTATTTTATAGGCTATGTGATCATAGGTTTTGGGCATAGCACCATAAATATTATCCTCAAACAGGTGGAGTATCTCCGGCCTGCGGTTTTGCTCCCAGGTTTTAACGGTATTAACTGGCTGTCCGTTTGCCATTTTTAAAATATGGGGCAAGGTAAAAACAGGCACTTCCGCTTCATCGTAATTTTGCGCCTGAGCTTTTGTAGCAAAAACAACCAGGATACAAATCATCAATTTTTTAAGCATAAAGAAAACGGTACAAGGAAAACATAAGGGTACAATACTAAAAAAGGAAAGGCTAAACAAGTTCAACCCCTAAAGACGGGCAGCGTTTAACCTTTCCTTATCTGCAACGGCAATATACCGATATAGCAGGTGCTATTATTTATTCTTCTTCAACAACAGGAGCTTCCGGCGCGTTCTTTTTTACAGACTCAATGCCATTATCGCGGCTGGTGGCACTTTCGTACATTTGGCTTTTGCCAATAACCTGGCCGTTGGTCGCTTTCAGGTTAAAATAAAACTTTCCGTTTTTTGATTCTTCCCTGTCATAGCGGGCATCTTGGGGCGCGTTCTTTTTTACTGATTCGATACCGTTGTTCATGGCTGATGCAGTGGTATAACCTTCGCCCGAAAGTATTACCTGCCCGTTAGTGGCTACGAGATTAAAATAGTGTTGACCGTCTTTGCCTGTTTTTGTTAAAAACTTTCCCATAATTTTAATTGATTTTTATAAACAAGAATATATATAATTTTTTAATAAATCAAATGCTGAAATTTATTGATAACCAGGTGTATTATATTGGAAAAATATTTGCAAATTTATATAGTTTTAAAGCGTATTTAAATAAAAGAAAAGGCCTGGTACAAACAAATCGATTTTGATTTTACGGAAGATCTTATTATAAAAATGCGTTGTTTTCTTAAATCCATTTTATCAATTTTAAACTAAATCTTTTATTATGAAAAAACTATTCACACTGGCGCTTTCCTGCTTTATTTTATTAAGCGCGAACGCATTTGCACAAAAAACAGATTCGCTGAAAAAGAAAGGAAAAACAAAAGCGAAAACAAGTATTACTAAAGCCGATAAAAAGGCCAAAGATGCAGCTACCGATGCTACTGCAACTACAGAAGCTGCAGCAACTAAAAAAGCAGATGCTGCAACAGACGCTACGGCTAAAAAAACAACTCGTGCTAAGGCTGCGACTACAAAAGCAAGCGAGGGTGTAAACAAATCGGAAGATAAGGCCATAGGAAAGGATGCCAAAGGCAGAACCATATACTTAGGCCCTAAAGGTGGTCAGTACACTGTATCAGAAAGCGGTAAAAAGGTTTATCTTAAAACAGCAGATAAGCTTAAGGTAAACTAAGGATTCAACTTAGTAAACAAAAAAGCACCGGAGATTGCCTCCGGTGCTTTTTTGTTTAGGCCAAAACTATTTTTTATAAATTTTCCGAATTACATGTGCGATATTGTCGGTTACATACAGCACATTTTCACGAATTGATAATGCCATAGGACTTTGTAACAACGCGGTTGCTATTGGCCCGTCAACGTAACCTGAGGTTGTGTTTTGGGTTACCGGCAATTGTGTGCCGCTTAACGTATTGTACTGCGTTATTTTATTGTTGTGGTCAAATAAAATAAATACATTTCCGTAAGTTGTTGGGTTAAAGTTTGCATCAAGCTTGGCCGGTTGAATGTTATAAATTCTCATGCCGCTTCCGGAAACATTCAGAACCGTTTTCACAACACCTTGTGTCGTTACCCTTCGCAGGGTTAAACCGCTTCCACCCGTTTTATCGCCGTCAACCACCCATAAGTAGCCATCGGCCCCTAATTTTATCGTAGTAGGATAATTAAAGCGGGCTACATCACCAGGGCCATCAATGGCATCAGTGGTACTGCCAAGTTTGCCGGCAAGTACAGTCGCTACGCCTGCAGGGCTAACCTTCAGTATGCGTTTGTGAAAGCCATCAGCAATATACAATGTATTATCATCTGCTACCGCTACATCCGTAGGGTGGTTTAGAGTGAGATTAAGTTTTAAAGTATCAACCACACCTGCCGCTGTAATTTTAATGATCTTATTGTCAAAATAAAGGGCCGCGTATACATCTCCGTTTTTGGCCACCTTTAAGCCGGAGGGACTGTTTACGTTTTGGGCAAATTTGGTTACAGTTCCAGTTGGGGCAATTTTGTAAATTACATCGTCCGGATAATCTGAAACGTACATAGTTCCGTTTGATGCGGAAGCAATGCTTGTCATGGAGTTTATTGTTGGCGCTGAAAATGCAGTACCAATATAAAGCTGACCGGCTTGCGTAACTAACGATTGCTTAGTTGCCATGCTTGATGACGCAGTTGAATTTGTTGACGGCTCCGGCGCTGCTTCTTTCTTGCAACCGGAAATTACGGCAAAAGCCAATACAATGGCGTACCATTGGCAATGATTAAATTTTGGTGTTTTCATAGGTGATATTGATGTTTAAAAAATATACTCTAAGTTATTTCATAAGCATTTATGTATCACTGGCATATTTATACAGTTTATGATACATTATCACAATACTTGCAACTTTAATGGAATCTGATGAATAGCCATCAATTTTCGCATATCTTTAGTTATGAAATATTTGATATTAAGTGTTCTGATAATATTTTGTGAAATTTTAACAAGCCGTGCTCAAAAGCTTATTCCGGCATCGTTAGCATCTCAATACATTGGACAGTTCAAAAATGTTTATGGCTACGACTATGAAAGTAAGATTGTAAGGATAAAGGGGCAAAAAGATTCGTTTCAGGAGTTGGTTTATTTGAGTGACTCAACCTTAAAAAAGTGCCAATTTATCATAATTATTACTGAGAAAGCCGATCCAAATCTTCGGGGATCTAAAGAGTTTTCTCATGAAGAACTTTTGAAAGATAAAATGCGACATCGCAGCCAGGCCAATGGTAAAATAATTTTGTTTAAAGGAAAGCCTGCAATAGTAGTAGATGATCCTGAAAATTATCTCTTTTTTCTAAAGTTTGATTAATGAGCCTGCCAATTGGTTGATAGACTTATTAGAACAAGTAAAAAGTACCGAAAATTCACTGAATATTACCATAGCAACTTGTGGCCTCACAGTACCTTTGATTAGGCTGAATTCTTTGTAAATAACAAAGTTGCCTTATAAAGAATTTCAGAAATATATCATCAGCCCAGACTTGATTAACACTATTCTATATTTTACGAATGGGGTGCACGGCTTGATAAGTTGAAATACAAGGTTTAAAATAAAATGACTAAGCGTAAATTAATTCGGTATATATTATCACTCATCATTATTGGTTTAATGGTTGGTGTTTCGGAATGGCTTGAACAACCGGAGATTTTATTTCCGGAAATATCTGCATTGGTATTGGGTTTGTGGGTGGTTGATAAACAGATATGGACAATTAGTAAGCCAATGTTTGTGCTGTTATTGACAGTTAGTGCTGTTTTTGGAGTATTGCTGGTAAGGTATTCTCCTTTTCCAGCTTTGGTAAACGTTGCCATATCGTTCACCTTTACTTCGTTTTGTTTAATAATATCCCGTACCACTTTGGTGCCTATAACTTCGGCTGCCTTGTTGCCCTTATTACTGGGCACAGATTCGTTCATCTATCCGCTTTCTGTTTTCATCATGAGTGTTTTAGTAGTTTTGGGTCAGTGGCTTCTTGTAAAAAAGAAACCGCAGCAGGTTATTATTTACAGGAAAGAAAGAGGACATCATGAACATCGGCCCGGACATTGGATCAAATTGCTTTTTTATTTGCTGATTATAGGGGCACTTCCGCTGTATACAGGAAATCCTTATTTTATAGTACCGCCGCTGATAACCATGTTCATAGAATTCAGCACTTCATCGGCAGGGTTTCGTAACCGTCCGTTGCAAGTTTATTTACTGATCATCATTTCGGCTATTTTAGGAGCAATGTTTCAGTATTATTTGCATATAAAACTGGGTGTTTCCTTGTTAATTACGGTGTTATTGCTTTTTGTATGTCTTTTCTTTGTTTTCGAGGTTGTTGGTAAAATATTTGTTCCGGCTTGTGCTATTGCCCTGGTTCCAATGATTATTCCTGTGAGCAGGGTATTATCCTATCCTTTACAGGTAGCTATCGGGGCAGGCGTATTTTTATTTGTGTCCATGTTCTTTTTCCAAAAATGTTATCGTTGGAAAAGGCCGCATCTGCTGGTTTGTTTTGTACCGGCATTTGTTAGGTCGAGGATTCAACGTCCAGGACGTAAGTGAGGACGTAGAGAATAGGAAAATCCTTTAATGTACAATTAAGGATCATAACGCGCTCATTAAGGCTTGCGGAGATTCTTCGTCCGGTTAAAAATGGCCAAAGCGGTATCTAAAGGCATTCCCTGTTTGTAAATACAATCGCAAAAAACCTGGCAGGCGTTCGGGTTCTTACTTCCGCATTGATTGCGGCACTCTTCTTCAGAATTACCGGGCATGATCTCATAAATATAAAAAGTGCCTGCGATGATGAGCGTAATCAGCGCAATACAACCTCCAAAAAAGTAAACGCGCAATTTTTTACCCAACGGTTGAGCGATGACAGGCGCTGTCGTTTCAGTTGGTTTAATAAAAAGATGCTTTAAACGGTCATAATCCCATATCAATAAATATAAACAGGCCAACAACATAAAGGTAATAAGCCGAGTGCCATCAAAGCGGGTGGCATAGGTGAGTACAGTGATGTTAATGATCATGGTAAAATAAGCGATAGCACCCAGCAAAGCTGTTCTGGGGATCAGTAAAAGTATAGTAATGGTTAGCTGCGCTATGCCAATAAAAGTATAGTAATAACCGGTTAATAATAAGGCATCAAAGTAATGCCCCAAAGGATTATTATGCGGTAGTCCTTCGGCAAAGCGTTGCCCCATGATCTTGACAATGCTGGTTGGAAGGAAGCTAATAGCCAGTACGATACGGCAGAAAACGGCAAAACGCTGAAACCATTTGTCGGCCCTGGCTTCATTATAGATGGCTCTTAATTTAAGCATGACGAACTTTGAACTTATTGCTCAGATAATAAATGAATAAGGCAAGAAGGGTCCAGTAAAATGCAAAGCCCACCAGGAAAAATGGCGGTGGTGTATCAGGGTCTTGCCTCAAAAAATTAATAAAAGGGATGAGCGGCCCAATTAACACAGCTTTTATAGGTAATAAGATCATAGATATGATATTCTTCCATGCTACAGGAGAGCCGAGGCCCAGGAAGGCACTGCTGTTGCCAGAGGGGAATAGGCGTACTTCGGGCCCTAAAACCGAAGATGTAAGAAATTGAAAGGCAAAGGCGCAAACCAGGAAGCCTATAACGAATTTGGTTTTAGATATTTTCATGACGTAATGCTTTGAAATACAAATTTATAAAATATAACTTTGTATTTCAAAGTACTTTTATAATAAAATATTGTTTAGGGCATTTTTGCACAGGCTCCAAATGAAATTATAGATAGAAACAGGCTGCAAAAAGAAGTTTGGGAAGACGAAGGCGTGATTGTAGGCCTCAGCTTGGATACGTTCATATCAAAATTAAGGAAGAAATTGGAAAATGACCCCTCTGTGAAGCTGGTTAGTATTCATGGCAAAGGGATATAAGCTTGAAATCAGCGTTGATAGCTGAGTATTGGAGACAACAAAAGTGACCATTTGAGTCTAACAACCTGTTGTAATTACAAGCGATCTTTGCTTAAAAAAGATGATAAGCAATCTAAATGAAAAGTAATTGTAATTACAGTTGCCAACAGCGGTACGGGAGCGGCTGCGGGAAGAAAACTTCACAATACCGATGAGTCTTTTTGAACGATTGATGTGTTCTGGAATAACGGGCAATTATGCCTCCACAAGCTGATAAAGGATATTCGCGATATTTTTGGCATCATCAACACCACGATGGTGCGTACCTTCTAAAGACAGATTTAACATACGTAAAGCATGCGCCATGCCAACTCCCTTAGTTAATCCGTGCACTTCAGAAAAAAGTATCTTTACATTGATGTGATGATCCGACATAGGATAAGGTATTCCTAATTTCATGCACTGATCTTTAAGCATTGTCCTGTCGTAAGCGCCATAACTGGCCCAGGTAAGTTGTTTTGAATTGTAACTTTTTTCCAGAATGTCACAGGCTTCACTTAAAGTTACCCCGCGTTCATATACCATTTGAGAGGTATAGAAGTTAATTGGGTACAAAAATCACTGATTTCAGATTTGATAGGTTTTACAAGGATACCTTCGCTTGCAGTTATTTTGCCGGTTTCCATATTCAATTTACAAATACCAATTTCAATGATCTCACTTTGCTGTTTTTGATAATTACCGCCAGGCTCCCAGCACGTAGCTTCAAGGTCAACAATGATTATTTCATTTGTTGTTTCCATAATTTATTATTTCATTTTATTTGTTTAAAAAGCCGAACCATTCAGCTTCTTCACAAGAAGATACGAAAAAATAATCGGAGTTTAAAACCAAGGCGCAAAAAGTTCAGCTATCCTAAACAGAAAAGACCGTATCAATTTTTGATGCGGTCTTTTTGATGTTTTAAATGCTACTTCAGCGGAGAGGGAGGGATTCGAACCCTCGATACACTTTTGGCGTATACACACTT
>NZ_JBCECK010000176.1:0-9489 GCF_039207105.1 Mucilaginibacter sp. | reverse complement strand
CATCATGACTGGCGCTTGTCATGGAACTGGGGAGCCGGAGAGGCATTCAGCAATGGCACGCACGAGCTCGACGTTATTCGCTGGGGTTTAGGTGTTGATTATCCTACTAAAGTGGTATCAACTGGCGGTCGTTTTCATTTTAATGACGACGGAGAAACACCCGATACCCAGAACATACTGTATAACTTCCCTAATAATACCGCTGCCGAATGGGAAAACCGAAGCAATCACGGGTTTAATATTGATAAATCAGGCAGGGGAGTAGTATTTTATGGTGATAAGGGAACCTTGTTTTACGGTAGCAATAACAGTTACCAGGTTTATGACACAGATAACAAGCTGATAAAAGAAGTTAAGGATGATGCCATAGTTAATGCGGGCAATTCTGCCGGATCATCAGATAACCTTCACCTTCAAAACTTTGTAGATGCCATCAGGGGTAAGGCATCATTAAACTGCCCTATCGAAACCGGTTTTAAATCAACCCTGTTGCCACAACTGGGCAATATAGCTTACAGGGTAGAAAGAAGCCTTCATTTAGATCCATCAAACGGCCATATTTTGAATGATCCGGAAGCTGCCAAACTATGGAGCCGGGAGTATGAAAAAGGCTGGGAAGTAAAAGTTTAGTTACATTGCTGATTCTGTTAGCCGGGAGTGGTCAATGTGGGTTTTAAAACTATTGAAATCATGTGCTTAAGCCATTGCAGTAACATGTTTTTTACTAATTTTAAAACCTATAAACCACTCTTATTATTAACCCATGAAGAAAATCTTATACCCGGCTGCGGCGCTTCTGGCCGTGGCGGCTCTGCTTCCTGCTACAACTCATGCACAAAACAAATTATTTGATGGAAAAACACTAAAAGGCTGGAAACGCCTTGCCGGTACCGCTGATTACAAGGTAGAAGACGGCCAAATTGTTGGTACCACTGTTTTAAATTCGGGCAATACCTTTTTGGTTACCGAAAAAGAATATGGTGATTTTATACTGGAACTGGATACCAAAATTGAAAGTAACCTGAGTAATTCAGGTGTGCAAACCCGCAGTCATTATGACCCTGCCGGTCATGAAGGCAAGGGCAAGGTTTATGGCAGGCAGTTTGAAATAGATCCGTCTGACCGTAAATGGGCCGGCGGTATTTATGACGAAGGCAGGCGCGACTGGCTTTATCCTTTGGATTTAAACGCCAAAGCAAAGGATGCTTTTAAAGTAGGTGAGTTTAACCATATCCGGATAGAGTGCATTGGTAATGAGATGAAAACCTGGGTTAATGGTATCCCCGCTGCTGATGTAATTGATACGGTTGATCAGAAAGGCTTTATAGCCCTGCAGGTACATGCCGTTACCGAAGAAAAGCAAGCTGGTAAAAAAGTGTATTTCAAAAACTTTAACCTGCAAACCACTAATTTAAAACCAAAACCATTCCCTAAGGATGTATATGTGGTAAACCTGAAGCCAAACAGCATAAGTGCCGCGGAAAAAGCCGCGGGCTGGAAATTGTTATATGATGGTAAAACCAATATTGGTTGGCGCGGTGCAACCCTTAAAGCATTCCCTGCTAAAGGCTGGGAGTATAACAAGGGAACTATGCATGTACTGCCATCAGCAGGTAAGGAAGAATCTGGCGGTGGTGATATTGTGACTAATGATCAATACAGTGCTTTTGACCTTTCGTTTGAATTTAAATTGACTCCCGGAGCTAACAGCGGTATAAAATACTTTGTTACCTTGAAAGAAATTACAGACGGATCGGCCATTGGCCTGGAGTACCAGGTACTTGATGATGAACTGCACCCTGATGCTAAACTCGGTCGAGATGGCGACCGTACCCTGGCTTCGCTTTATGATTTAATTAAAGCTAATAAACAAAAACGCTTTGTACACCCGATAGGTTCATGGAATATAGGCAGGGTAGTAGTTTATCCGAACAACCATGTTGAGCATTATCTGAATGGTGTTAAAGTGCTGGAGTACGATAGAGGATCGCAAGCTTATAAAGATCTGGTAGCCATCAGCAAATACAAAGTATGGAAAAACTTTGGCGAAGCTCCCCAAGGTCACCTGTTAATACAGGATCACGGAAATGAAGCTTTTTTCAGAAATATCAAAGTTAGGAATTTAAAGTAAGAGCCCCGAGCCCCACCCAACCCTCCCCTAAGGGGGGCTTTTGAATAGCATATTGCTTTTAAAAAAGACTTCCGAAGTTTTCAAAACTTCGGAAGTCTTTTTTATTAATAGACAAAGTTTTAGTATAAAATTGCTTTTTTTCAAGTCTCCCCCTTCAGGGGGAGATTTAGAGGGGGCTTCGCCTTATAACGAACTCCTCAGCGTAACCCTAAAAGGTACCGCGAAGTGCTCATGACTATTGTTCAATGCAAACTCAGCAGCCTTGCTGCCCATCAGTTTAAAATCTGTTGATATGGTGGTGATGCCATCCAGGATTATTTCTTTCAGGGCTATCTCGTTATAGGATATTACACCCACATCCTTAGCTACTTTAAGGTTTGATGCTATGATCTTTTTAATCAATACCACCAGATCATCTTCCATCAAACTGATATATACCGTTTGCGGTTGCACGGTTTCGGCCGATAGGGAGTCAACCACAGCATAATCAAAAGCGTATTGCCTGCAAAAATTTAAAAAGCCTTTCAATATTTCCTTGGAGTGATAGGTTTTGCCCGGAAATATCAGCTTAATAATATTATATGCACTTAACTTATCCAGCAGGCTTTTCAACGCTTCATATACATCAACCGCGAAGTTTTCATAAATGGCGGCAAATTTACCAGTAACGCCCGGCACCAGGTTATCAAGCAGTATCAGTTTATCCTTCGGGATGGTATTGATAATTTCGTGTGCCTTGCTTTCATTATCCAGAAAATGAGGGATAATGATGTACTTGGCATAATCGCTTTGCGTGCTTTCGGCAATTATTTTTTTGAAAAAATAAAAATCGTTGTTGTAGATATAAAAATCAATGGTAGCCTGTTCGCCAATAGCAGCTATGAAGGTATCATAAATGATTTTTTTGTGTGTGCTCAATTTATTGAACAGCAAAAATATCTTGAGCGGTTTCTGAAAATCGGTGTTTGATATGAAAAAGCCCTTACCCGGAACTGAGCTTACAATGCCTTTCTCCTTCAATTCTTTATAAACACGCTCAATGGTATTGCGAGAGGTATCCAGCGCGAAGCTAAGATCGTTGATAGAGGGCAGCATATCGTCCTTCACAATATCACCGCTCTCAATAGCCCTGATAATAGCGTTTGATAACTGCAGATATTTCGGGGTAATGGAGTATTCGTCTATGGTTAATATTTTCAGATAATTCTTCACGCGGTTACAATTGGGATGTGCCGGGGTAATATTACAAAAAAATATCAATGATCATCGGCAATTTGGCCGGGGGCTTTTTTCTTGAAACTGTAATAGAGGTATCCCAGGGCAGGCAATATAAATAAACTGCCTACCAGCAGGCCTATGCCCAGGTCGTCGATTGATTTTCCGGTGGCATGGTCGGTAAGTAACGACATCGAGCTACCATCCTTAAATATCACAAACCTTGGGAACCGGGTATGCCCAACCGAAATCAATATCATGCTTACCTGAAAGGCTGCCAGTACCCTGATCCACTGTTTGTTTTTTGAATCGGATATAATGAACCACAACAATATGAGCGATAAGGTAGCCGCTATAACTGCTACCAAACTTATGGTGTTACCAAATATCCAGTTGGCAAGGTGAACCTTCTCAAAGTGTGATGCCAGAAATACCAGTGCGCCTAATATTACAGCTGCAATGTTCATGGCTTTGGCTTTTTTTACAAACCGTTTCACATCATACACCTCGGGGCATTCGCCAACCAAATAAATAGCTGCCAGGAAACCACATAGTGCTACCGTAAAAAGTCCTACCGATACCGAAAACCAATTAAGCCAGCTGAATATATAAGCGCCCGCGAAAGTTTTGGCATTAGGGTCTATTTGTCCGGATAAGGCGCTACCCGCTATAATGCCCAAAAACATAGGCGTAACAAAGCTGGAATAAACAAACATGTGGTTATAAAAGCCCTGCGTTTTCTCGTCTTTAATAGCATCATAATTTCTAAACGCGAAAGCGGTACCCCGGGCAATAATTCCCATTAGCATGATGAGCAGGGGGATGTGCAGGTAAATACACATTTCGCTGTAAATAGTGGGGAAGCCGACGAATAAAATAACTACGGTAATAATGAGCCACATGTGGTTAGCTTCCCAAATCGGGCCAATGGCCTGGTAACTGGTTTTACGGGTACGATGTTTATTATCGGTTGAGGTAAAAAGCTCAATAATGCCCGCGCCAAAATCGGCCCCGCCCAACAGGAAGTATAGGGTGATTGCAGCAAATAAAAACAGGATAACAACGTATAACATAGCTGTAATGGCTTAACGGTCGTACAATTTGGGTACCATTTGTATCTGCCTTTTTAACAGGAAAATAACAAATATACTCAGGGTGAAATAAATAAAGGTGAACAGGTAAAAAGAGTACTGGATACCCGGCATTGGGGTAACCGCTTCACTGGTACGCATTACCCCCTGAATTATCCAGGGCTGGCGGCCAACTTCGGTCACCGTCCACCCGGCTTCCAATGCTATAAACCCGGCAGGAGTGGCGTAAATAAACATTTTCAGGAACCAACCTTTATCAAACCAGGTCCTCTTTTTCCAAAGGGCAACAAAATATAAAATACCAATCAGCATCATCAGCACACCAAATCCCACCATGATCTGGAAGGCATAGTGCGTAACGGCCACAGGCGGCTGATCTTTAAATGGGATCTTATCAAGCCCGTTCACTTCCTGTTTAAAGTTATCATGTACCAGGAAACTAAGCAGGCCCGGTATTTCGATGCCATAATTTACTTTTTTAGCCACCGTATCGGGTATGCCGCCAATAACCAGTGGGGCATAGCTTTGGGTATGGAAATAAGCTTCCATTGCCGCTAACTTGGCTGGCTGTCTTTTAGCTGCGCCCTTGGCAGATATATCGCCGCTTAAAGGTTGTAAAATGGCTGCCGCCGCGCCAAAAATGATAGCTATTTTAAAAGCCTTAGTATGAAAATGCACATTGCGGTTGCGGTAGATCATCAGCGCATGGATGCCTGCTACCGCGAATCCGGTGGCCGAAAATGCCGCTATGGTCATATGTAATGCTTCGGAAAACCAAGCCTCGTTAAACATGGCTTTCAGCGGATCAATATTGAGGTATTTGCCGTTGACAAAATCGAAACCCGATGGGCTGTTCATCCATGAATTGGCCGATACCACCAGTATACCCGATGCTATTCCGCTAATACCCACCACGATGCCGGTAACCCAGTGGAACCAGGTGTTCAGCCTGTTCCAGCCGTAGAGGAAAAAGCCGAGCGCTATAGCTTCAATAAAAAAAGCCACGCCCTCTAATGAAAAAGGCATGCCGAATATGGGGCCGGCATGTTTCATAAAGCCCGGCCAAAGCAGGCCTAACTCAAAGGATAGCATGGTGCCCGAAACGGCCCCGGTTGCGAAAAATATTGCTACCCCCTTGCTCCAGGCTATGGTAATGTTTTTGTAAACCGGATCTTGCGTTTTTATCCATTTGTAGTGCGATATGGCCATAAAAACAGGCATTACCATACCAATGCAGGAGTAGATGATATGAAAACCTAATGATAAGGCCATCTGCGACCTTGCTGCAATAAAATCATCCATATTTCTTGTAATAAAATAATGGTTGAATTTAAAGCTTAATGTAACAAAATTGATAAGATTTGTTAATTGATATTAAATATAAAATATACTTTTTAAGCGTAATGAGTTGTATTTATGAGGGAAATTTAGTAAAAATAATGCCCGTCGTGGTCATTTCGATAGAGCATGGGCGGGAATGTGGGCAGCGTGAAAGAGAAATCTTATACAACATGCCTGCGAATCTATTTTCAAACTTACGAAGTTTTTAAAACTTCGTAAGTTTCATGCAGGCTCCTCGAAATGCCAACCCTCCTTCACATCGATATTATGCTTTGCCGTTCCTCAATGTCGATCCCCGGATAATTAATTCAGGTTTAATGCTGATGATCTTTGGTTTGGCAGTGGTATCGGTATTGGCTGTTTCCTGGAAAAACAAATTGGCCACTGTATTACCCATGTAAACGCTAAACTGATCAATGGTGGTAATTGACGGACTGGTAATTTCCGAAAAGCTTTCGTTGGCATAACCGCAAATACCCAGCTCAGATGGTACTTTGATTCCCATCATATTGGCAACCTCCAATACACCCAATGCCGAAAAATCCGATGTGGAGGCAAAAATCGCATCAGGAGGCTGGGGCAGGTTCAGTAGTTTGCGGGTACCCTCGGCGCCCAGTTCCTTTGTCCAGGCGTTGGCTACAATCAGTTCTTCTATCACCGGTACATTATATAATTGCAGGGCTTTCAAATATCCCTCTTTACGCTGTTTAAAAATGCTGAGGTTTTGCGGTCCTTCCAGCAGACCTATGCGTTTATAGCCCCCTTCAATCAGGTGCGATACCGCCTCGAATGAAGCTTGTACGTTATCATTGATAACTTTTAGGGTTTCCAGTTCCTCGGCTACACGGTCAAACTGAATCAATTCTATGCCGTGGTCAAGCACGTTTTGCAAGTGCTGGTAATCATAACTATCGGCCGATACTGAAATGATGATACAATCTACATGCTGATTGATCAGGGTATTTACACATTGAATTTCCTTATCATGGTTCTCGCCCGATTGGCAAATGATGAGGTTATAACCCTTTTGATAGGTCATTTCCTCAATGCCGGCAATCACGTTCGAAAAAAAATTCTGATTAATACGCGGTACAACCACACCAATGGTTTTTGACTGGCCCTTACGCAGATTGGATGCCAATATGTTACGTTTATAGTTCAACTCATCGGCAGTTTTCATGATGAGCTCTTTGGTTTTTTCGTTCACCTGGCTGCTGTTATTTAGCGCACGGGATACCGAAGACGCAGTTATGCCCAGTTTGGCGGCAATGTCATAAATGGTGGTGCGTTTTACTTTTTTCATTATAAAGTGCAAGTTGGAAAAAATATTTTACGCAATCGATTGTAATTTTAAATATTTCTTTATTTTCGTCTCGTTAAGTTACCAAAAAATAAACGCAATAGTAATTCACGTATAAATCTATCTAATAATATGCTGCTATTAGGCATTGATATAGGCACATCATCTGTTAAAGTTAGTATTGTTGATGCCGCATCTCAGCAAACAGTTGCTTCGGCACAATATCCTGATGAAGAATCGCCGATAAAGGCCCTGCACCCGGGCTGGGCGGAGCAATCGCCCCTGATGTGGTGGGAGCAGGCGCAGCAGGCTCTGGCGCGCTGCCATGCCAAAAAGGCTTACAATCCTGCAGATATTGCGGCCATTGGTATAGCTTACCAGATGCACGGATTGGTATTGGTTGATAAAGACCAGAGCGTACTACGCGATAGTATTATCTGGTGCGATAGCCGCGCGGTTGAAATAGGCGATAAAGCCTTCGCTGCCATAGGCGAGGAGTACTGTTTGTCGCACCTGTTAAATTCGCCGGGTAATTTTACCGCGGCTAAACTGGCCTGGGTAAAAGAAAACGAACCCGAACTATATAACAAAATAGACAAGATCATGCTGCCCGGCGATTATATTGCCATGAAACTTACCGGCGAGATCACTACCTCGGTTTCAGCTTTGTCAGAAGGGGTTTTCTTTGATTTTAAAACGAACAGTATCTCCAAAGAGATCATCAATTATTTTGGTTTCGACGAAAGTCTGTTCCCGGTTATTAACCCGGTGTTTTCATCGCACGGAATTTTACTGGCTTCCGTTGCCGAAAAACTGGGACTTAAAGCGGGCATTCCGGTGACCTATAAATCAGGAGATCAACCTAACAATGCGCTTTCATTAAATGTACTCAATCCCGGTGAGGTAGCCGCCACGGCGGGTACCTCCGGTGTGATCTATGGTGTAAGCGACGAGCTTACTTATGACCAGCAGTCACGTATCAATACCTTTGCTCATGTTAACTATGCCGAGGAGCAAAAGCGTTTGGGCGTGCTCCTGTGTATTAACGGCACAGGCAGCCTGTATCGCTGGGCCAAATACAATTTTGGGGCTGGATTAAGCTATACCCAAATGAATAACGAGGCTAAAAAAGCACCTCTGGGCAGCGATGGCCTGCAGATACTACCTTTTGGTAATGGTGCCGAACGTATGCTGAATAACAAACAGGTAGGGGCGCATATCCAAAATATCGACCTGAACCTGCATACGCAGGCCCATATTTTTAGGGCGGTGCAGGAGGGCATAGCCAGCGCTTTCCGTTACGGTTTGGATATTATGCGCAGCAATGGCATGAACCCGACTGTGATCCGCGCCGGGAAAAGCAACCTGTTCCTAAGTGAACTGTTTACCGAAACTTTTGTAAACGCTACAGGTGTACCCGTTGAACTTTATAATAATGATGGCAGCGTTGGCGCGGCCTTAGGTGCAGGTATAGGCGCGGGCATATTTAAATCACCCGCTGAAGCGTTCAGCAATACCAAAGCTATCCAATTGGTTGAGCCATCTGGCAATCAGTTTGAGCCTGTATACCAGAAATGGAAAAAGCTTTTAGAAAAAGCTTTTTAAGTTAAAAGTCAAAATTAAAAAGTCAAAATCATTTGAATCTATAATTCAATAAATCACTAATTCAATAATTAAAAATATGAGCATTGTAACCGGAGAAAAACAATTTTTTAAAGAGATAGGGCAGATCAAATATGAAGGGCCGGAATCAGATAATCCGCTGGCTTTTAGGTGGTATGATGCCGATAGGGTAGTGGCCGGCAAAACCATGAAAGATCATTTACGTTTCGCAGGTGCTTACTGGCACTCATTCTGCGGTAACGGTGCTGATCCGTTTGGTGAAGATACCCACATTTTCCCTTGGAACGTAAAAGCCGACGCGGTTGAACGCGCTAAAGATAAAATGGACGCGGCATTTGAGTTTTTAACCAAAATGAATCTGCCATACTACTGTTTTCATGATGTGGATGTGGTTGATTATACCACCGATGTAAATGAAAACGACAGGCGTTTACAGGCTTTGGTGGATTATGCTAAACAAAAACAAGCCGCCAGTGGTGTAAAATTACTTTGGGGTACCTCAAACCTGTTCAGCAGCCGTAGGTATATGAACGGTGCTGCCACCAATCCAGATTTTCATGTATTGGCACATGCCGGCGCGCAGGTTAAAGCTGCTATGGATGCTACTATAACGCTGGGCGGCGAAAATTACGTTTTCTGGGGTGGCCGCGAAGGTTACATGAGCCTGCTGAATACCAATATGAAACGTGAGCAGGAGCATTTTGCCCGTTTTTTACATACAGCTAAAGATTACGCGCGCAAACAAGGTTTTAAAGGTACTTTCTTTATTGAGCCCAAACCATGTGAGC
>NZ_JBCECK010000175.1:0-9522 GCF_039207105.1 Mucilaginibacter sp. | reverse complement strand
ACCATAGCCAGTGCAGTATATGTAAGGATCTTTTTATGGTTTGTGAGCTCGAATTTTAATAATGTTTGCAGTGTTTTTTTGTATTCGAGATTAATATATTCAACGCCCAGAAAATAATAAAAAAGCCCATCGCTACAGTCCTGTTTAAAATAATCGGCAAATTGCCCGGCTGCGTTTTGATTTGATGGCAGGGCTATTTTATTGAGCAGATCACCAAGGAAAATGATCAGTTCAGATTTTTCTCTCGGATTGAGATCAGCTTTTGAAAGGAAACTCAAATTTTCATGCTGCCCTATTTTAATCGCATGCATGATGTTCCATTTAAGTACAGCAACCTTCAACTCATTATTAATGAATAATTGATTGAGTGCTTTAATCAATTGCGCGTCAAAAATTTTATTATTATCATGTAATAGTTTATTGGCAATAGCAAGCTCTAAAAAATTAGAGTTACCAAACTGAACATGAGTATTGAAATTGGAATCGCTGCTGTTATTGGTTTCTTTTAAAAAACCAATGCTTAACAGCTCTTTATAAGCCTGATTGTATTGGCTAAACAAGCCATTCACTTTTAACTTATCTACATCGTACTCTCGTTTTTTAAAATCGATGTGTTCAATTAGCCCTGTAATTAGCAGAATTTTGTCGGTAGCGTAATGGCCCTGGTAAATTTTATTGAAGATATAATTAGATATAAGATCATAAACAGAGGTATGATCAACATTATTAAGCGAAAAATTATCTTTATTTTGTTTATAATAAAATTGAAAATAAAGCGGATGATTAAAACTATGTGCTACATCAGCAAGAGCAGGGGTTTGCATCTCCGGATTTATTTTTAAGCAGAGATCTTTTAGTTCCTGTAAATTAAACAGGGGTACGTTACTGTTAACCTGCTGATCGGTAATTGTGCCCATGAACCATTTAGGGTGTTCATAGTCAAGCATGTGCCGGTTATTGATCCAGTTTGCCGAGCGCATGGTTAAAACTAATTTAAACCACTTGAACGACTGGTAAAAGGCAAAAATATCCATCAACTGGTCAAGCAAAATCTGATACCAGTTGTTCTTAAACATATGTTCATCAAGGCCGTCAATAATGAGGTAAAAGTTGCCTTCTTTACGCTTATCATTATCTAACAGCGCCATAATGTCTTCTTCAAGCGTGTAACCTAACAAGGCCAGCAACCAGTCGTTAAAATCCTTGCCGCTAATCAGCACGTTCATGAGGGCATTGCTGCTGAAAAACAGAACAATATCATTAGTCTGAGAATTAGAAGTCGCGGTTAGTTTTTCATCAACCCAGTGGCATAAGGCCATCGTTTTGCCGTATGCCGGCGGAGCTGTCAAAACGGTTGCAGCATAGTCGCCTTTTAAAAATTCATCAAAATGTTTATCTAAAAAAGCTCTTCTGATACTTTGATTAAAAGGGATGCCCGCTTTATTTTTAAGCGCCTGTAGCGTAAAATTGGTGATCTTGGATGCTTTGTAATTTAATGAGTCCCAGTCATTATTTTCATGATCGGTTTGCTGGTGCTGTTTATCCTGTTTCTCGCAAAAATCTACCCAGCCTTTGTAGCCGCAATAGTTTGATAGCACATCAATAGTAAATAACGATGGTTTAAACTTGCTGAGCGCGAACCCGTAAATGCGTTTTAAAGTGGTTTCGCTTACGGTTTGGTTAGTTTTGGCATGGATCAGTGCAGACAGCACTTTACAATCGCTGGCTTGTATACGGGTAAGTTGTGAGTTGGCTAAAACGTATGATTTTAATAATTCAAATAACTGTGATGAAAAGGCTGTCATTTTAAAAGTATCAGGTATGTTGAAGTGTGTTTCGTTAGAGGCTTATCACGAAATCGGCACTTTACATTATAAGTTTTAGTTGATCTGCACTATAATATTTATGAATGTATGTAATTTTATAACTGAACATTTACTTCATTTATTAATGAATAAAATGAATGTTTTATGTTGCTTCATAAGCTATTGATTAATAATAAAATGACTGCTATTTTGGATTAAATTATAGTATTGATTATTAAGTTATACAGATGTAAATAAATTGTCTCATAATTGTATATATATGCATTTTTCAAAAAACTTGACGCTTCAAGATAATTGTAAATTATACAGCAAGATATAGCAATCCTGCTGTGCCTGTAATTGGCGAATGCCTATAGCAGGTTTATCACGGCTGGAAGCTAAGGGTAACGAGAGGAAAGTTAAAATATTAAGGGGCGTTGGGTTGCAAAGCAAACAGTAATTGAGATTGATCTGGATGGTGTTACCGCTTTATCAAACCCCTCTAACCGTTATTCAGAACCATGATATCATTTATGTGGAACAAAACAAGCGCACTATACGTAATGAGAGATTACAGAATATTACCAGCATTGCGCAGCCTGCCTTACTGCTAATGAATACAGCGTTAATTATATTAACGCTCAGAAAATAATTTCATCCTAAGCCTATACCTAATCACTATAGAATTCTGCTAAAAAGAATCCCCGGGTATTAGTATCCGGGGATTTCTTTTTTTATAAAGAGAAAACTTATGAAGTTTTTAAAACTTCCGAAGTTTAATGCAGTTCATTTACTTCTTTACTTGCGCTCGTTTATACCGAGTGCTTAATGTTTTTTCGCGTCTGTGAAGCTTCTTCGCAATGCAATCGCCTGACTATGTTAAGTACTCGTTGCAAACGAGCGTAAGCAATGTTATATTTGATAATAAGCCAAAAGCAGTATGAAAGCAGTTGAAACCACTACAAAAAAGCGACTAAAGCTTAACGGGTATCTTTTAGTTGCTGCAATAAATATATTCACGCTTTCTTTCAATACCAAAGCTATAGCACAACAGCATAACCAAATGGTGCGATTGGCAAAAATAGAGGTTGATCCGGCGCAATTAGAAAAATATAATGCAGCACTAAAAGAACAAATGACGACTGCTGTCCGTGTTGAACCGGGGGTACTCACTTATTATGCTGTAGCCGATAAAAAAGCACCTTCGCATATTACCATACTTGAAGTATATGCAGATTCAGCCGCGTACAGATCACATATTGGTACACCTCATTTTAAAAAATATAAGCAAACTGTTCAGCACATGGTTCAATCATTGGAGCTGTGGATGTTAACCTGATTGCCGCTGCCCTGAAACCCAATAGGTAACTTTATACATGTGATAGCAGGGCACACTTACGAAGTTTTTAAAACTTCGTAAGTGTTTAACAGCACTTGCATCAAATAAAAAATGTGATTTCGAAGCGATAGCGAGAAATCTTATACGTCAGGTATTCAACGTACACGATCTCTCTACCCTCATCGAGACGATAGCCTTTATATTCCTGCCGCTTTTTTCTTTTTTACTTCAAGATTAGGCAAAAATGCCGTCAGTATCCCGATAAGCGGTAAATACGCGCATACATGAAAAACATAGCTGATACTGGTAGTATCGGCCAGTTTACCCAATATGGCCGATCCTAAACCGCCCATGCCAAAGGCAAAACCGAAAAACAAGCCGGCTATCATACCCACTTTTCCGGGCATCAGCTCCTGGGCATACACCAATATGGCCGAAAATGCAGAGGATATGATGAGCCCTATAAATACAGAAAGAATAGTTGTCCAGAACAGATTGGCGTAAGGAAGCAGCATAGTAAAGGGCGCAACACCCAGTATAGATATCCAGATGATGTATTTGCGGCCAAACCTGTCGCCCAGCGGCCCGCCCGCCATAGTACCCGCCGCAACGGCTCCCAGGAAGATAAATAACTGTATTTGCGAAGCCTGAACACTTAAATGGAATTTATCTATCAGGAAAAAAGTGTAATAGCTGGTAATACTGGCCAGGTAAAAATATTTTGAAAATATAAGTACGATGAGAATAGCCAACGAAACGGATACCCTTGTTGATGATAAGCTGTGATGTTTTTCTGAGGGTATCTTAACTGCCTTTGTCTTTGATACTGCAACTCCTTTATACCAGTTACCAATATAGTAAAGAATAACTATGGCAAGCAATGCTACTAACGAAAACCACATTACACTACTCTGGCCAAACGGTACCACAATTAAAGCTGCCAGCAATGGCCCTAAAGCACTGCCCGCATTGCCGCCCAACTGAAAAATAGATTGAGCCAGCCCGCGCTTGCCTCCCGATGCCATATGTGCCACCCTTGATGATTCGGGATGAAATATTGATGACCCGATACCGATGAGCATTACCGATAATAATATCCAGTAAAAGCCTGATGCCTGGGCAAGGCAGATCAGCCCCGATAAAGTAAAGCCCATACCGATAGCCAAAGAGTAGGGCTTGGGTTTTTTATCGGTATACATACCCACAAAAGGCTGTAACAGTGAGGCGGAAAGCTGGTAAGTTAATGTTACAAGACCAATATCGCTAAAACTTAGATGATAGTTTGTTTTAATAAGCGGATAGATAGACGGAATAACCGACTGCAGCATATCATTTAGCAAATGCGACAGGCTGATGGTAAAAAGTATGGAATAAACCGTTTTTTCGGCTATTGTTTTTGTTTTCTCTAACGGTTCTGATAGCGTGTTGTTATTCGTCATATCATCTGATGAATTAAAAGTAAAAAAATTAACGTATTATAATTTGAGCTATGCAATCCCATGCTTTTTGAGGGTCGCGGGCCTTAATGCTTTCGTAAAGTTCTTCATGCAGCGTGTCCTGAAATATGCTCACATCTGGGTAGGCTTGCATAAACCAGCTTTTGAGTTGTATACAAAATGATTGGTACAGATCGGTCAGTATCGGATTTCGCGCGGCTTCTGCAATGCTCATATGAAAGTCAATATCAGCCTGTACACAATCCTCCAGTGACGCGGCACCGTGGGCCATCGCGGTACGTTTGTCAAGCGCGGCTTTTATTTTTTTTAAGTCATCGTTGGTACGGTTAGCGGCAGCTTTTTCGGCAATTTTCATTTCTAACAGTCGGCGCACCTCATCCAGGTCGGGTGCTTCGGCACGCTTTAAACGCTGATGAAAAGGCTCGGTGATACCTGCCGGAGCTTCAATAAAGGTACCAACGCCCTGCTGTACCCGCAACAAGCCCGAGTTGGCCAAAATACGGATAGCTTCGCGCACAGACGAACGGCCAACACCAAACTGCTTCATGAGTTCAGGCTCGGTAGGTAACTGTTCACCGGCTTTGTAACTACCGTTGGCGATGGCTGTTCGCAACTGCTCGGCAACTTCCTCGGCAAGCGATTTTTTATGTATTGTAGATATCATCATATCATCTGATGATTAAAGGTAAGCGGTTTTTTATTAAAAGTAAAATATAAATTAAAAAACAGTGGTTAAGAAAAATCAGTTAGCTGCATATAACCAAATTTGGGGATAGTTTTGTGGTTAGGTATATGCCGCTTTCTACTAACTTTGCACCCGGAATTTTATTAAGGCACACGTTTAGTTCATCTATAACTTATTAATATTAAATAACAAATGAAAAAAGTAATTCTGGTAACCGGAGCATCATCTGGTTTGGGTTTAGCTACAGCCAATGCGTTATCTGCTCAGGGATATACAGTTTATGGCACCAGCCGCGATTTAAAGCGTATCAGTAATGTATCGTTCAATCCGCTTGAAATGGATGTTACCGACGATGCATCAGTAAGCGCGGCCGTTGCAAAGATCATTAAAGCCGAAGGCCGTATAGATGTGCTGGTAAACAATGCTGGCAACGGTATTACAGGCCCTTTATATGCCATGCCTGTTGACGCTGCAAAGAAACAATTTGAGGTAAACTTTTTTGGTGTAGTACGTGTGTGCAGTGCTGTTTTACCCGGTATGATCGAGAAAAAACAGGGCCTGGTGATTAACATTGGTTCTTTAGCAGGTTTATTTGGTTTGCCATACCAGGGTTTATACAGCGCGTCAAAATTTGCTATTGAGGGGTACTCTCAAAGCTTGCGTATGGAGCTGCAAAATACAGGTGTAAAAGTTTCTGTAATTAACCCCGGCGATTTTAAAACCGACTTTACCGGCAGCCGCGAAAAATTACCGTTTACCATAGCCAACGAGCAGCTGAAAAAGGAATTTGAAGCAGCCGTAGCCAGCATGGAAAAAGACGAAAGCATTGGCGGCGATGCCAGCCAGGTGGCTAATCAGGTTTGTAAAATAGTAGCTAAATCAAAACCGGCGCACAACTACCTGGTAGGTGCTTTTGGTCAAACCATTGTACCTACACTTAAAGCTATACTGCCGGGATCAATCTTCGTAAAATTAATGAACGATCATTACGGTATAAAATAAAAAGTGATTGGTTGATTGAGTTGATCAAGTGAATGTTTTAGCTTTCAATAATCAACTTGGTAACTGCTCATCTATCATCTAATGGAAGCAACTAAGAATAACAAGAAAACCATATGGGCATGGGCTATGTTTGATTGGGCCAACCAATCATACAATATGGTTATTACATCTACCATATTCCCGGCTTATTACGTAGGTATTACCCAGGATAAAAACCCGGGCGGCATGGTTACATTTTTTGGGCATAAGTATGTAAATACCGTATTGTCAAACTATGTGCTTGGCGCATCGTACCTGCTTATTGTATTGATGTTGCCTATACTTACCTCCATTGCCGATTATAAGGGGCAAAAAAAGTTATACCTGCAAATGTTTACCTGGTTGGGTAGTCTGGCTTGTTTCGGTCTGTTCTTTTTCCAGATGAAAACCTTTGAGTTTGGGATGATCTGTTTCGGGCTGGCCTCTGTAGGGTATTGCGGTGGTTTTGTGTTTTATAATTCCTATTTGCCTCAAATTGCCACGGTTGACCAGCAGGATGCCGTAAGCGCCAAAGGTTTCATATATGGCTTTGCAGGTAGTATTGTGGTGCAGGTACTTTGCTTCGTATTTGTACTGGGCCACAAGTGGTTTGGTATCACCGAAGATTTTTCGGCACAGTTATCCTTCCTGATCGTGGCCCTGTGGTGGATAGGTTTTTCGCTCATTCCATTTTACTTGCTTCCTAAGGGTGTGCCTAACGCGGGCTCGCACCAATATAACGTGTTCACCGGTGGATTTAAGGAGCTGGGTAAGGTTTGGAAAAAGGTTGGTCAGCTACCGTTATTAAAACGCTTTTTACCTGCATTCTTTTTCTATTCAGTAGGGGTGCAAACCATTATGCTGGTAGCCGCCAACTTTGCCGCTAAAGAATTAAAAATGCCCGACGATGACCTGATCACCATTATTCTGATCATCCAGGTAGTGGCCATCATTGGCGCGGCCATCACCGCTAAGGCCTCTGAAAAATTTGGTAACGTAAAAGCGCTGTCGGTAGTAGTGGCCATCTGGTGTCTCATATGCGCGGGAGTCTATTTTATAGCCAATGCTCACCAGTTTTATGTAGCGGCCGCTTTTGTTGGTTTGGTAATGGGGGGCGTTCAATCCCTGTCGCGCTCCACGTTTTCAAAATTTATCCCGCAAAATATTCCTGATACGGCATCATACTTCAGTTTTTATGATGTTACCGAAAAACTATCCATAGTAGTTGGCCTGTTCACCTTTGGCTTTGTAGAGTCATTAACCGGCGAAATGCGCGATTCGGCCCTGGTGCTGGATGGATTTTTCATCATCGGTTTCCTACTGCTGGTATCGTTGTTGTTTTTTCAAAGAAAAGTTACGGCTGAGGAAGCTGTGGCGGCTTTGTAGTTGTCTACTTTCTTTAACATCGCTGAAGCCTCACTCAACCCTCTCCAAAGGAGAGGGCTTTAAATACTTTTCTTTTGAAGTCTCACCCTTTGGGGGAGATTTAGAGGGGGCTTATTGCCACGCTGCGCTCGTAATGACAAAAAATAATAAATCCCCTCTTTGCACAGCAGGCGAAGAGAGGGGGCCCGAGCGAAGCAACGGGCGGGTGAGTCGCCTTAACCAGACAAAATTCATAATTACACATTCAAAAGACACACCATCAACCAAAACTAAGTACATTTGCCACTTGTTAAGTTTATACAATGGCTAAAGTTTCTATCAACCTGGCAACGGGTTCTATACAAAAGGAAGATATTATAGTAGGCATCGATCTGGGTACTACCAATTCGCTGGTCGCGTTCATCAATCCAGATAAAAATCCCCTGGTGATCAATGATGCCGGCAAAGGCGTTTTAGTACCCTCTGTTGTGCATTTTGGATCTACCGGCGAGGTGTTGGTAGGTAACGAAGCCAAGGAATTTTTAATAACCGACCCTCAGAATACCGTTTTCTCGGTTAAGCGTTTGCTTGGCCGCAGCTATCATGACATTGCCAATTATAAAGACTTTTTCTCCTACAAAGTTATCGACGATGATACCGAGAGCCTGGTAAAGATCAAAGTAGGCGACAAATTTTATACACCGATAGAGCTATCGGCCCTGATATTAAAAGAGCTGAAAGCCCGTGCCGAGCACGCTTTGAAAACTCCTGTTAACCGTGCGGTAATTACCGTGCCTGCTTATTTTAACGATTCACAGCGCCAGGCCACACGTGATGCAGGCAAACTGGCCGGTTTAGATGTTTTACGCATTGTGAACGAGCCAACCGCGGCCAGTCTGGCTTATGGTATCGGCTTAAGTCCGGAGGAAACTAAAACCATAGCTGTTTATGACCTGGGCGGCGGTACTTTCGATGTATCTATATTGCAAATACAGAATGGCATTTTCGAGGTGCTGGCTACCAATGGTGATACCTTTTTAGGCGGCGATGATTTTGATCGCATTATTGTTGACTACTGGATTGAAAAAAATCAGCTGAATAAAGCCGATGTTATAGCCAACACCGAATTGGCTCAGCAATTACGTTTAAAAGCCGAAGAAGCTAAAAAATCGTTCGCGCACCAAAGCTTGTTTAACGAAAAAGTTGGCGATATCTGGTGTACGCTTGACCGTACTGCCTTTGAAGAATTGATATTGGTTAAAGTAAAGCAAACCATTACCTGTTGCCAAAACGCGCTGAAGGATGCCAAGCTAACCGCTGTCGATATTGATGAGGTGATCATGGTGGGCGGCTCAACCCGCACGGCGCTTGTTAAAAAAATGGTATCAGAGTTTTTTGCCCGTCCCGTACATGACGATGTGAATCCTGACGAGGTGGTAGCATTAGGCGCTGCCATACAGGCCGATATTTTGGCCGGTAACCGTAAAGATATTTTACTGCTGGATGTTACCCCGCTTTCCTTAGGTATTGAAACGATGGGTGGTTTAATGGACGTCATTATCCCCCGTAACTCCAAAGTGCCAACCAAAGGCGGCAGGCAGTATACTACTTCTATTGACGGACAGGTAAATATGAAGATTGCCGTTTACCAGGGTGAGCGCGATTTGATCAAAGAAAACCGCAAACTGGCCGAGTTTAACCTGAAAGGTATTCCGTCTATGCCGGCCGGTTTCCCGAAGGTTGATATCAACTTTTTGCTGAATGCCGATGGTATATTAACCATACAGGCCATTGAGTTGCGCTCTGGCGTTAAGCAGGAGGTAGAGGTAAAACCAACCTACGGTATTACCG
>NZ_JBCECK010000174.1:0-9677 GCF_039207105.1 Mucilaginibacter sp. | reverse complement strand
ATGTATGATGGGTATCTGAATATATTGAGCCAACTGATCCGCAACAAGGTGCATAGTTATTGGCGCAAAGTAAAATGGCCTCTGCACCGCTTTTCTGCAAGTTTAGTGTAGCCGCGGTAAGCATGTTTAATGTAGAGTCCCAGTTGTTGGTTTCATTGTTACGATGGATATCGGCATAGTTAAAGGAGTGGATGACGCATTGGGCAAAATTTAATCCGCCCAATTGTTTGTTTATGCCTTCGTTGATCAGTTTATAATATTCTGCAGTTGATACCCAGCTAATGCCGCCAATAAGCCCTAAAGTTTTCATGAAAACAAAACTAATGATTTGATGTGCGAATGCGAGAATGTGCGAATATGTAAATGTGCGGATGTGTAGATTGTTTTATTTAAATGGTATATTTTTTGCACTTGCACATTTACATATCCTCGCATTCGCACATCAAAACACATCTACTTAAACATTTCAAAGCTATACTGCGCTACGCTCCAAAATTCATCGAGGGCGATGATACGGGGTTTAAAAAAGGAAATAAGGGCTGGCCAATCGTTCCGGTTAAATATGCTTGTTGATGGCAGCACCCTGATAATACGGCTGATGGTTTTATGGTTTTCATCTTGCGTATGCAGCTGCCACTCCCACTCTTCATTCAAATAGGTATGCAGCATGGTTTTCAGTTCCACAAACTGTTCAAACTGCAGCTCCTGTATACCTGCATCCGGGTGCGCAATCTCAATAGCAATATAAGCCGAACGGTTATCGGCCTGCATTTTAAAGCTTAGGTGTTTAATACCGGTTTTATAGTTTATCCAGTTGGTTCTTAAGCCATCGGCCGATAATTGAGGGGCAATGTACTGCCCGAATGCCGTCCAGAAAGCCTGTCTTATTTGTGATGCCTCGTCTTTTGAATACAATTTGTTTACCCTTTACTTATGAACGAGCCAAAATTATAGAAAATATTGGCATAGGGCCTTGTAAACAGAAAAGTAACCTTTGTATAAAGGACTGCATGAAAGGTATGTTTTTGAAAATTGAATGGCATAAAAGCCTCTCCATAAAATCGCTACGCTTGCTATCCCTCTCTTTGCCTGAGGCAGAAAAAGAGTTTAATTATAAAATAAGCTTTGTCAGTCTGAGCGATAGCGAAGAATCTACTGTTCATTATGCTTATTGTAGAATAGATCCTTCGCTATCGCTCAGGATGACAAGATAGAAAAAACTCCTGACCCTCTTTCCGCCGCAGGCGAAGAGAGGGTCGACAAGCGAAGCGTTGTCGGGGTGAGTCGATAAACAGCCCGATTTGTTTACTCATTTTTTATTATTAAAACCTGTCCCAAAATGCCGGCCGTTCAATACCCAGCGAGTTTAGATAAACATAACTTTGCGCACGATGGTGAACTTCGTTATCAATAAAATAAAGTATGCTGTCAATAATTTTGCCTTCGTAAGCATTAAAAGCCAGTTCAACTTCCAAAAAACGTTCGGGCGGTAATTGTTGCCAGTTTTGGTTAAGCTGTTCGGTGATCTGATCCCATTGTTTTAAAACAGCTTCTTTTGTTTTCAGTGGCGATTTTCCGGTGATGTGATCCATTTCGTTAATGGTTTTCCATTGGCCGGTAATGATGCCATCCATACCATCGCTGCTCATATCCATAATTTCAATGGCCATATCGCCAAAAGAGCGCATACCGGCAACTGAGTAGGTGAATAATTTATCCTCAGGGAAAGCCTCAATTACTTTACGGGTTAAACGGCGGTGACCTTGCCAGTGTTCTAACAAGGCTTCTGGTGATATGATCATTTCGGCCGGAGCGCTTACTTGCTGATTTACAGTATTTGTTTCCATGATAATGTTGTTTTTGATTTATAAAACAATATTACCTGTGGGATATGACAGCCCTATGTCAGCAGCAAAAAAGAATATCGAAATAAATTATTGAATAAATGGAGTGAACAAAAGTTCCTGAATACCGTAAAATGGGTCAACTAAACAACGGGCCTAAAATTACATCTACTAAATGTCCCAGATTAAAATCTCAGAAGCTATTTACAGTAAATACTATCCCTCATTAAACGGGTTTCGTGGCATTGCAATAGTTTTAGTAGTACTGTTTCATTTGCATTTATCTGACAACGGTATTTACTCAATTGTTTTTAACGGGCATTTAGGAGTTGATATTTTTTTTGTTTTGAGTGGTTTTTTAATTACTAGTATTTGCATAAAAGAGAAGGAAACGAGCGGGGGAATGTCTTTAACAAGTTTTTACTGGCGACGTATATTAAGGATATTTCCAGTTGCTTATTTGTATATTCTTGTTATTGTTTTATTTAACCATTTCTGCAAATTGGGTATTCCGCCTGTACAGTTTGCAGGTGCCGGTTTTTATGTAATGAATTTTAGTTATTTCAGAAGCCACAATTTCACATGGTTATTAGTACACTATTGGTCATTATCAGTTGAAGAGCAGTTTTATATACTTTTCCCGCTCATATTAAAAATTAACCGGAAAGCTTTCACTTATGTAATAATTTTTTTAGTAACTATATTACCATTTCTTTGCTTGTTGCAAGAATGCTATCCGCCATTAAACAAAGGCTTATTTTATGCTTTTACCCATTACTTTATAAAATTTCAAGGAATAGCAGTTGGTTGTTTATTTTCAATATTGGCCTTTGGCAGGTTTTTCGACACGCAATGGATTACAACTACAAAAATATTGGGAAACACTGTAGCCCTGTTTTTAGTGTTTTACCTGGGTTTTGATGATTTTTATTCTATAAAAGCAGTTTACTTAAATCTGCTGATATCATTGCTGACAGGGTATTTAATTGTAAGTAATTTGCAGGTATCAAAAGATATTTTTTATAAACTGTTCAATTTTAAAGCCATTACATTCGTTGGGGTTATTTCTTATAGTATTTATATCTGGCAGCAACTGTTTACCGCAAGCGATGCACGGATGCCCAATTGGATGTTTTGGCCTTACAATATAGTTGGTCTGATTGTAGTTCCGCTGATATCCTATTATTTTTATGAAAAATATTTTCTTACTCTAAAATCAAAGTATTCATTTAAAAAACGATCAGCCAAAACGCTTGATCCTGTTAATGAAAATCATTTACAGGTTGGATAAACTATTGTTTTTTAAACTTTGTAATTCGTATGTAATCAGCAAAACTTATGGAGCTTTGTACATCTTATCAATAAATCATTTAGCGTTTTTGATAAAGGCCACAATTTGCTCCTGCTCATCAGGAGGCAGTTTACCGCCCGAGTAATGCCATTCTGTATTATCGTTCTCAAAGGTGATCCTGCCCAGAAAACCAGGATTGTTTTTGTCATCGATCAGGGGTTTGCTGTCGCCAATTTCCGGTGCTATATCCTGTATATCTAACAAGTCAGTCTCCTGCTTATCAGTATCTTTATACAGGGTGTAAACGCCGGTGAAATTCAATTCGTTATTGATAGCCTGGGATAATACAGGCTCAATGATAATATTGATGTTGGCGCCGTTTTGCTTTTTTATGCTGTGGCTTACTATACGGATCATATCTGAAATCAATTATAGTTAACTTGATAAACTAATTACAAGTCAGCGATTAAATTGTTCACGATCATGCTATTTATTGCACCATAAATTTAAGGATATCTACCCTGCCCTCTACAGAAGTAACATGCAATAAATAAGTGCCCCGTTTTAATGAAAGCGGGGCAATATTCACATCAACCGTGCTGCCTGCTGAATTGAAAAACGCGTTGGAAACATTACGTACATCGCCATTTAAACTTACTACCCGTACAATGGCCGCCTTTTTATATTTATAGGCCTCAGGGAAAATAACCTGTAAATTACCATGTGCAGGGTTGGGGTATAAAATAGGTTTAGCAACTGCTACAGCCGGTGAACTATTATTTTGAGTTTTGGCCATTGCGCTGTTAATGGTTACCGGAGCGCTCAGAGCACTTGTTTTAGCAAGTGTATTGTTATTGTTTGTTTTGGCAACACCTATCACCAAATACTGGCTTAAAGCCCCCGCTGAAGGATTGGCCATATTGCCACCCAGGCTTACTGTACCGGCGTTGAAATCTTTACTGTAAAGGTTAAAACTGGATATTTTGGCATCATTGATACCCAATTTATCACTCAATTTTTTCCAACCAGATAACCACCCTGGTAAGGCCGTGGCACGCGGATCATAAGCTACATAAATGGTGGCATCATAGGCCAGGTTAAAGGTGACCTGGGACGAAGCCTTGCTTGTTTTGTCATTACAGGCAGTTTTAATGAAAGGCGCGTCTGACAATACCGATGGTACTGTTGTGATCACATAATCCCTATCAGTATAATAAACCACACCTGTATGCAATGTGCTTAACTGATAACTGCCTGGCGCTGTTGATTTAACATTGGATATTAAAGGTTCATCAGGTGGTGGAGTTGTTGTGCTATCCTTTTCAAAAGTTGCCGTTACGGATCTGTTAGTATCAATGGTAAGATAAAGCGGGTTAGTTGTTGAAACCGTATCGCCGCTCCATGCGGTAAAATGCCAGCCCGATGCTGCCGTCGCGTTTAATTTCACTTCGGTACCCGGCTCAAAATTAGATCGGTTTGGCGTTTTGGAAATGCTGCCCGAGCCATTTGTATGCAGCGCTAAAGTATATCCCGAAGGTGTGCCGGTGTCAGTCACGTTGATATTAACACAAAATGAAGCTTTGGAGCCTGTACTACTTGTAGCGGTAATTTTTCCGGTATGTGCACCGGGCGATAATCCGGCGGCATCGATGTTAACCTGAACGTCGACGCCGTTTAAACTTACCGTACCATGATCATTTTTACTAACGGTAAGCCATGATACGTCCGACTCGATATTGTAACTGGAAGCATCCTCGATGACATATAACAAATTGCGGACAGTTGCGTGATGACTACTATCCAGATCAGGAGAAAAGCAGGCGTTTGAAAAACCGAGCGTTCTGGCTGTGCTCCTGTTTACATTGGCTATATAGGTTTCTTTACGCTCATTACTATAGCTATTTAAAGCGCCATTAGTGATGATAAAATATTTGCCTGCCAGCTTTGCCGACAAGCCTAAAAAGCTGCCGGGTAATTGGTAAGCTGTGTTGTTAGTCCAGCTACCGGGGCCATTGGTTTGCGGCGTATATTGGTAAACCGTGTTTTGGGTTAAATTATTAAACCCCTGCCCCGCTGTCAGAAATATCTTACCGTCGACGGCAAAAGTGGCTGCTTCGGCGTGTGAACGAGGCTTAGGCAAGTCGGCAAGGCGTGTCCAGGTATTGGTTGCCGGGTTATACATATGGCAATACACCTGATCAACAGCGCCGCAATCGTGCTGAAACTGTCCGCCAAAGGCATATATCTTTCCGCCGAGTACTACATAGCTAATATGGTTGCGGGGAATAGGCATTGGGGCCAGTTTGTTTTCCCATGTGGTGTGGCTCCTGTCGGCCATGTATTTATCTACATCAATGGTGAGGTGTAATTTGGATTGATCTGCGCAAAGGGTTGGGCCAAAGCCTCCGAAAATATGGATGGTTCGGCCTAATAAGGCATATCCCCCCGCTCCTAAAGGAAATGGCGACCCTGTAGCAGGATCAATAATTTCCGGGCCTGTAGACCATGTATTTGTAGTGATATTATAGATGCTGACTTTACTACTTGCCGGGCCATGAGCATCAACAGCCCTGCCCCCTATTATCCACACGTTATCGTCAACCAATACAATACCCTGGTGAGTAACCTCGCGTCCGGCTGGCAGAGGCGCTATCACACTCCATTTATTAGCGGCTATATCATAAACTTCGTTAGTTTTTTCAATGATGGGATTGTCGCCAAAACCGCTAAAAACGTAAAGTTTATTATTATAAACTACGTTATTGCATTCGGCACGCTTGTGGATCTCGTCAGCTTTTCTTGTCCATTGAGCCTGGGCGGTATTTAACCCAAGTGTAGAAAAACATATTATAGCAATTGTTTGCCATAAACCGATAGTGTAAGGTTTCATCATTAAAATGTGGTATTAAATAGCTGATAATTACAGAAATACCCCGGATGAATTTACCTAAAAAAACGCATAAGCTGAACAATGCACACTATATTGTTCGCTATTGCACAGTATTTTACACTTGTTGATACACTGTGGTTTTGGGATTTGATACGCCCGCTTTTTTAGCCTCCTATTCGATTACCGGCAGAATTATTTTAGAACTGTTATGATAGATATTTATCGTTTCTTTTACAAAATCGGATTCCTTAGCATGATAAATATCAATAAACTGCTGCGGGTTTCTGTCGGCCAGCGGAAACCAGCTGCTTTGTACCTGTATCATAATTTTATGTCCTTTTTTGAAGGTATGTGCTACATCGGGCATGGTATATTTTACCTGGGTTGTTTTGCCCGGTACAAAAGCTGCGGGATCCGAAAAGCTGTCGCGGTACCTTCCCCGCATAATTTCGGCACGTACCAGCATCTGGTAGCCACCCATTGGGTATTGGGTAACCGGATTGGCTGCCGGGGTATCCGGGAATACATCAATAAGCTTTACCACAAAATCCGCATCGGTACCAGACAAGCTAACCAGCAGATCGGCTACTACCGGGCCGGCTAAAGTAATATCTTTAGTTAAAGTATCGGTATTATATACCAGTACATCTGTACGCCTGGCGGCAAAGCGTTGATCGTCGGTCATGTACTCACGGGTGCGATAATAATGAACCTTTTCGGCATATGGTACCGGTTTAGCAGGGTCGCTTATGTAAGTATCAAATGAAGCTTGCAGCGTTTGAATTGCTGTAAATGATAATTGACCATTCTGTTGCAGGTAAATAGGTGTTGGTGTAACATCAGCAGGCGGCCATTGCTTAAATTTTTTCCATTTGTTTTCGCCCGAAAAAAAGATGGTGGCCTTACTCATGGTATCAACAGTGCCTTTATCCTTCAGGTAATAATTAAAAAAGGGTATCTCGATATTGTGGGTATAATATTCGTTGGTTTTACTGTCAAACAAAATGTTGCCCAGGTGGGTGCCATCATTACTGGCCCACTGTCCGTGATACCAGGGGCCAATTACCAGCTTGCTGTTGGTTGCCGGACTTTGTTTTATAAGGGCCTGGTAAGTATTCCAGGTTCCATAACCGTCTTCGGCATCAAACAGGCCACCAACAATCAGCATGGCAGGTTTTACGTTTTTAATACCTGTACGGGCATCGCGGGCCCGCCACCAGCTATCCAGATTGGGGTGATTCATCATATCGCTCCAAAACGCTAAACTATCGCCTGTAATTTTGGTAAAGTTGGGCAATGCGCCCATGTTTAAATAATAAGAATAGTTATCATGATCTGGAAACTCGTAGGTTTTTGCCGGTAAGGTGGTTGGATGAGGCCGCGGTTGACTAAAGCCAAAGCCAACATGGAAATCAAATGCGTCCATCAAAAACAAAACGCCGTTATGGTGGTCATCATCACCAAAAAAACGGTCGGTTACCGGTGCCTGCGGACTTACCGCCTTTAACGCAGGATGGCCGCTTAATGCAGCCATAGTAGCATAAAAGCCCGGGAACGAGATGCCTATGGCCCCTACCTTACCATTATTGTTATTCAGGTTTTTTACCAGCCAGTCAATGGTATCATAGGTATCGCTGGCCTCATCAATATCCTTATTGTTCTTTTTGTTGAGATTAAATGGGCGTACCACTTCAAATTTCCCCTCACTCATCCAGCGCCCTCGAATATCCTGAGTAACCATGATGTATCCTTCACGGCAATAGTTGATCATGTAATTTCTCCAATAAGCTTTGTAGTCCTTACCATAAGGCGCGCATGAATAAGGGGTACGGGTTATCAGTATGGGATGTTTTTCTGACTGATCTTTAGGCATGTAAACAGAAGTAAAAAGCTTCGCGCCATCGCGCATGGGTATGCTTAGCTCCTTTTTAATATAATTGTTTACAAACCACACCGAATCGGCATTTTGGGCACTGGCTGCTAAGGGAAAAAGAATAACGATGAGTAGGGCTATTTTTCTCATTTTAACTAATAAAACTTTGGCTGTAAATATATTGATTTTAAGGAGCTGTAAACAACAAAAGCCCCTGCAGCATTGCAGGGGCTTGGTTAAAATATATGATGCCGGAACCTCTTTAAAAAAACAGGCTTGAAAGCACATTGCCTGCGCTTGGAGCTGAAGGCTTAAGGCCTAAAAATTTGGCGTATTGCGCGGCGGTAAGCGCAGTCTTAAGCTTGCCGGATAAACCACTTATTAAGCTTGTTGATTTGCTGGTATAGGCGGTTTTATCCGTATTAGCCAAAGGCATGATACCGGCCTTGCTTTTTAAATAATCAGTAATATCAGTAGATACTGCTGGTTTTTGGGTAGCTGTTAAACCTAAAGATGGCGTAAGTTTAGCCATAATAGCATCCTTAACACTACCAATATTACCTAACGACGGTAATGATGAGGTGCTTACATTGGAAGAGGCCGCGCTCTGTACCTTTTTTAAAATACCTTGTGAAAAGGCTGTGCTGCTGGTAATAGCTAATATTAAAACTGTTAGCAATGTTTTCATAGTAAATATGTTTTTGGTTATAAACAAAAATAGATAATTTAAATAGGAATGAGCTAATGAGCTGTGTGAAAATTAGGTTAACTCAGTTAATGAAAACTTTGACTTTACTGAATCAAAAAGGCCTGAAATTTGGGCGACTGATCAAGGGTGAAAACGACCAGGGTATTGAGCTCAGGATGATCAGTAAGGCTATAGTAAAATAGATAGCCATTGTTTTAAATTTTTCAACGTCGGTTGTTTTTCTTTTGGCTTTTGCCGAGCCTATGGTAATAACGGTTATGCCTATTAGCATCATGGTGATATGTTCCATACCGAAAAACCGGATAACACGTTCATGAACCGCTTTGCTAAAGTTGTGCAGGAAATAGGATACTATCGGGCTGATAAAATAAAGGCAAACACCCAACACTAACTGGATATGTGCCACTGTGGCTGCTATTAGCCTTACGCTGTTATCAAACTTAAAAAAGGATTTATTTAATAACCACCCCCTATAAGCGCGAAAGATGGCAAAAAGTAAGCTGATTAATACCAGCCAGCGGGTTAAGGAGTGTAGCGCTAATAAAATTATGTACATATCAGATGCAGACGATTGTTCAGCAAAAATATTTTAAATTAAAATACGATTGCCAAGATCAGTGAATTATGTACCATAGTACCGAATGATTTAATATTTTTATCGAACAACCAAAACTAACAGTCAATGGGGTTATTAAATAAAATATTCAAAAGAAAAACGAACCAAGATCAAGAAGAACAATTGCTTATTAGCCACGAAGAAGGATGGGAATTCTATTTTAGTAATGTTGATGATATTATTGGTTCTTTCAATATTGATTTAGGTTTAATAAAAGTTGCACCAATAGAAAGCTATGTTAATTTACTATGGATTTCTGTTAAAATGAATAACCCTAAAGGTGATGGGCTATCATCAACTGAAGAAAGCAACATTCTGTATCAAATAGAAGATGTGCTAATAAATTTAATTATAAAAAAACACCAGGCCGTTTATACCGGGAGGTTAACATCAAATGGGAAAAGGGATTTTTACTTTTACCTGGCTAAACCATTTCTTTATGATAAAAATGTAT
>NZ_JBCECK010000173.1:0-9707 GCF_039207105.1 Mucilaginibacter sp. | reverse complement strand
AATTATTTAATTTAAAAGGTATTGCCAGAAATTATGAAAACCGTAACTTTGCAAACTTTAATTTTGTAACAACAATGTCAAAAATCCAGGCGAATACCAAAGTTGCAGCACCAGAAACCAAATTAGGTCAGAGCGGCAACTTCGTGCGCGAGAATCAAAAAAGCCTATTATTTATAGGTGGGGCCATTATTGCCCTTATTGCTATTTATCTGTTGTATCTGAAACTTTATTTAGGTCCGCGCGAAATAACCGCTGCTGATCAAATGCACGTTGCACAGGATTTTTGGGCTAAAAAAGATTGGGACAAAGCCATTAAAGGCGACGCCAGCTACCCTGGTTTTGAAAAAATCATCAGTGAATACAGCAATACTAAGGCTGCTAACCTGGCTTACTTTTATTTAGGTACCGCTTACTTAAACAAAGGCGAATACAGCAAAGCCATTGATAACCTGAACAACTACCGTGGCGATGATAACATGGCCGCTGCCGAAGCTTTTGGTGGTATTGGTGATGCTTATGTAGAGTTGAAAGACTATGACAAAGCCACTACTTATTATAATAAAGCTATCGATAAAGCAAAAAATAAATTCTTATCACCACTTTATTTGAAAAAATTAGGTCTGGTTTACGAAGAACAAAAAGATAACAAAAACGCCGGCGAAACTTACAAAAGGATAAAAGCAGAATATCCTGAAAGTGCCGAAGCACAAAATATTGACGAGTACATAGCTCGCGCCGAAGCAAAACAATAATCCTGATTTCGGATTTGGGATGTTCGATTTCGGATTTATTGACTTACAGAGCCATTAAATCCAGAATCGGACATTTTTTGTTTAAATAGCATTTAAATCAATTTGCAAACTCCAATAAATCCGAAATCGAACTTCCGATATCCGAAATCAAAATAAAATCGAACATCCCAAATCCGAAATAAAACATGGCTACTCATCTAAAAAATCTATCTGATTTTTCAAATACCGAAATACCATCAGCCGCACCCTATAAGTTTGGTATAGCTGTGGCCGAATGGAACGCCGAAATTACCAATGCCCTGTACCAGGGTGCTTATCAAAGCCTGGTAAACAATGGCGCGCTGCCCGAAAATATTTTTACTTACCCTGTACCCGGAAGCTTTGAGCTAACCTCGGGCGCCGACCTGTTGTTGAAAAGCGGTAACCTGGATGCCGTAATTTGCCTGGGCTGCGTGATACAAGGTGAAACCCGCCACTTTGACTTTATTTGCAACGCGGTAGCAAATGGAGTAAGCAATGTTGCCATAAAATATTCAAAACCTGTTATATTTGGTGTATTAACCACCGATAACCAGCAGCAGGCTATTGATCGTGCCGGTGGTAAACATGGTAACAAAGGCGATGAAGCTGCTATTACAGCCATTAAAATGGCCAGCCTTGCCGAAACATTAAATGGCTGATTAACGTAAAACTGTTTAATTATAACAATGAAAAAATTTATTTACATAGCGCTTGTGGCTCTGGCAATTGGTAGTGTGGTTTCATCATGCTCTAATAAATTATGTCCGGCTTATGGTTCATACCCTAAGAGCCGCCGTTAACACAAATTTGTCATATTTTATTTTCACCTAAACTCATGAGCGGTTTTTGTGTTATAATTGTGTTATAACACTGTATACTATATAATTATATTTTATGAATTGGATTTCGTTGGAGTCGGCAGATCAATTAAACAGTATAAAACAACACCAGGGCTACAGCCTTATATTTAAACATAGTACCCGCTGTTCTATCAGCATGATGGCTAAAAAACGCTTTGAGCTTGACTGGGACGATCTGCCTGCAGATATGCCCCTTTATTTTTTAGACCTGATCAGCTACCGTGACTTATCAAAACAGGTTGCAGAAGTATTCCAGGTTCATCACGAATCACCCCAACTATTGCTGATCAAAGATGGTGAGTGTGTGCTTGACCAATCGCACGGGCAGATCTCCGTTGATGAGGCGCTGTCTGTATTAAGCTAAAAGTTTCAGGAAATTTCTATAGAGGGAGTAACTATTTATCTCGATTTGTTATTGAGATAGAAGAGAGTTAACACGCGAATCATTGCGAGGCATATTATAAATTGCCATTGCGAGGAGGAACGACGAAGCAATCGCGAACTATGCAGGTTTCCCCTGTACAGTTTGCGATTGCTGCGCTGCGCTTACAGCAATGACAATAACAGCTTGGTCTTGGTTCCTGGCTCTTATCTCTTGGCTCTTTTCCGAAGTTTCTTGTCTCTTTTTCGTAAAACTTACCATATGGCCTTTAAATGGTTATTTGGTTTTTAATTACATTTGTACCATGATTGAATTACCGGTAGTTCCTGCTGTTAGCCAACAGCCTCAACGCAGGCCAGATTGGCTTAGGGTTAAGCTTCCTATTGGAAAAGAATATGCGCATGTACGCGGTTTGGTTGATGAACATAAACTGCATACCATTTGCGAAAGCGGTAACTGCCCTAACATGGGTGAGTGCTGGGGAGCCGGCACCGCTACTTTCATGATATTGGGTAATATTTGTACCCGCTCATGCTCATTTTGCGCCGTAGCAACCGGCAGGCCCTTAGCTGTTGATGTTGATGAGCCCAACCGTGTAGCTACCTCTGTAAAACTGATGCAGGTAAAACATTGCGTAATAACCTCGGTTGACCGCGACGACCTGAAAGATGGCGGATCGATCATCTGGGCCGAAACTATAAACGCTATACGCCGCGAAAGTCCAGAAACTACATTAGAAACCCTGCTGCCCGATTTCAGGGGTAACTGGGATAACCTGGCCCGTGTTCTGGAAACCCGCCCCGAGGTAGTATCACATAACCTGGAAACTGTACGCCGCCTTACCAAAGAAGTGCGTATACAGGCTAAGTATGACAGAAGTTTAGAGGCGTTGAAACATGTTTCTGACGCTGGTTTACGCACCAAATCGGGTATTATGCTTGGCCTGGGCGAAACTGAAGACGATATTTTAGAAGCGATGGACGATTTGCTTGCCGCGGGCGTTCATATATTAACTTTAGGCCAATATTTACAGCCTACACGCAATCACCACCCGGTAATTGACTGGATTCACCCGGATCAATTTGCACGGTTAAAACAATTTGGATTAGATAAGGGTTTTAGATACGTAGAGAGCGGGCCGCTGGTGCGTTCATCTTATCATGCAGAAAAACATCTGTTTGATATATAATAATATCATAATTCCTTTATATATTCACGTCGTTGAGTAAGAAACATAAAATATCGCTGACAGAAGAGCAATTGGTTCTTTCGCTTAGGAACCATGAAAAGGTTGCTATTGAGGCTTTATATGATATGTATTCGGCTTCATTATATGGAGTAATTTCACGCATTGTTAATGATACTGCTATTGCCGAGGATGTTTTACAGGAAACTTTTGTAAAAATCTGGCATTCCTTTTCAAGTTACAGCACCGATAAAGGCCGCTTATTTACCTGGATGATCAATATTGCCCGCAATCTGGCAATTGATAAGATCAGATCAAAAGATTTTAAGAACCAGAATAAAAACCAGGAGATTGAAAATAACGTAACTTCCATTGACGAACAAAATAATACGGTTTACAAACCTGAGTTGATGGGGGTAAAAGACTTGGTTCAGACCTTAAAACCAGAGCAAAAATCAATTATTGATCTGGTATATTTTAAAGGTTACACGCATGTTGAAGCTGCTGATGAATTAGGAATTCCGCTTGGTACCATTAAAACACGGTTACGAATGGGTATACAGCAACTCAGAAAACATTTTAATTGAAGTAGTGGAAGATATAAAAGCATATATTGAATCGGGCATTCTGGAGCTTTACGTTTTGGGGGATGTAACCCCTGACGAACGGCTGCAGGTGGAGGAGATGGCTTTAAAACATCCGGCTATAAAAGCAGAGCTGGATGCTATAGAGCGCTCGATGGAGCTATATGCAAAAGAAAACGAGGTTGAACCTTCAGATAATTTGCGACACCGTGTATTAGGCAGTATCCTCACCAACTTTGGCGATGATAATAATTTTCCGCAAAAAGCGCAGCCGCATAAAACAAATATTGTTCCGCTGCCTCCGCGTAAGGAGAGTAATTTTTATAAATACGCTTTTGCGGCCAGCCTTGCCCTGTTAGTGGCCAGTAGTGTGGCGCTCATCAGTGTGTACTCTCGCTTAAAGGAATCAAATACGCAGCTTATTACGTTGCAATTGCAAAATCAACATTTTAGTAACCGGGTAAATTTGATGGATAGGGAGTTGAGCATTCTCCGTGACCCTTCCTTCAAGCTGCTTAGGTTAGAAGGTACGCCTAAAAACCCAACAATGGCTGTAACCGTGGCGTTTAGTCCGGTTCATCAAAAAGTGATGATTGATATGAAAAATGTCAAATTGCCACAAAATGATAAAGATCATCAATACCAGCTTTGGGCCCTGGTAGGTGGTAAACCTGTTGATCTGGGTGTTTTTGATGCCGCCGCCGATTCTATAGATATGAAAGAAATGAAATCTATAGCCCGTGCCGACGCGTTTGCTGTAACGCTTGAGCCCAAAGGTGGCAGTGTAAACCCCACTATGGATCAAATGATGGTATTAGGGAAGTTCTAAATACAATTACTTCTTTTTTTAGCTTATTCCTTTTTTTATCTTAAGGTATATTAATTTTCCGGTCAAAATATTTCTGTTGATTGTTAGGTAATTACGAAATTTGAATGGCCGCATTTAGCTTATTTAACAGTTATTTAATAATAATCTCAATCAATTATTCGTTTTTTTGTAACTAATAGGCGTTTGGTGCGTCTTAGTATTAGTTAGGTTAAAAACATGATCTATATCATATAAATCTAACCCCGGAATTTGAGTATTTAGTTCTTTATAAGATCAGTTAATAGTTAATAAAAACGGTTGTACGATACTTACAACCGTTTTTTTATGCCATTAATTTTGCCATAGTAAGCGGGAGCTGGGTGGCAAGCTTTCCGGGTAAAACTACATTAAGGCGGTTAGGGAGTGCCAGTTCATCACCGGCTTTGCCATGTAGGTAAATGCCGGCAAGGCAGGCTTGCAAAGGCGTATATTTTTGAGCAAGCAGCGCCGCTATAATGCCGGTAAGCACATCGCCCATACCTCCAGAAGCCATAGCAGGATTCCCCGTCGAATTAAAATAAGCCTTGCCATCCGGCGATAGGGTTATGGTATAATCGTTTTTTAAAACAATATATATATTAAGTTTTTGGGCTTGCTCAAGCCCGGTTTGCAGCCGTTGCCACCAGCTTGTATGCTTGCCAAAAAGCCTGTCAAACTCTTTCATATGGGGCGTTAGGATGCTCCCGTCGGGCAATTGTTTTAACAACTCGGGATGTTCGGCCAGGATATTTAAGGCATCAGCATCCGCGATCACAGGTTTTTTATAGTTTTTGATAATGTCTGATAGCAGGGCGACAGCATCATCGCCTTTACCCAAACCAGGGCCTATAGCTACCGAGCTGAATTTTTCCCAGTCTATTTCGGGTAACTCGTTTTCATTTCTTACGATGGCCATAATTTCGGGCAGGTAGCTGTTCAGGGCAGTAAGGCCGCTTTCGGGCACGCAGGCAGTAGTTAGTCCGGCTCCCGTGTGTACCGCAGCAGAGGCGCTGAGCAATGCCGCGCCCATAGTTTTGGCCTGCCCGGCAATGATCAGCGTATGGCCATAAGAGCCTTTATTGCTGAAGCGGTGCCGGGGTTTTAGCATCCCGCGAATATCTTTTTCCTCTATAAACTGATAGGGGGAGTTTAATGATCGTATAAATTTTTCGCTGATGCCAATGTTCACCGCTTCCCAGCAATCGATATAAGCGGCCGATTCGGGCAGTAAAAAATTGATCTTGGCTTGCTGAAAAGTGATCACCAGGTCGGCATTGATCGCGGTAGCATCTGGCAAAATTTCTCCCTCCGAAAAAAAACCGGTAGGTACGTCAACCGCCACTACGGTTCTCTTAAGTTGGTTTATATGCTTTACTATCCGCTCATAATCTCCGGAAAGAGGTTTGTTGAGGCCGCTGCCCAGCAGGGCATCAATAATGATGTTGCTATGATCATCCGGCAGGTCGCCCCCTTTATTGATCTCCGTTATAGGGATGTCAGTTTGTTTTAGCCTGTCAAGGTTCACGTTAAAGTCGTCCGTGGCCTTATCGCTGAAGCGCATTACATAAACATGTAGCTTTTTATAATCATGCTGATTAAGCAGGCGGGCTATGGCCAATCCGTCGCCGCCATTGTTACCTGTGCCGCAATAAAAACTGATGGCTTTCTTTTTATCCGGAAAGTGATTAATAAACCAGCCTACAAAGGCTTTGGAGGCACGTTCCATCAAGTCGGTAGAACTGATAGGTTCATTGGCGATGGTATAAGCATCGCCCTCACGTATTTGGGTAGCGGTAAGTAATGGCAGCATATACTTAAAAGTAGGGAATTGTGGGTTTTGTTTGGGGGAGAAATAACAAGTGATATATTATATCCCAAAAACTACTTCCTGAACCTTATTAATCACATTTCTGAATACATCCAGTTTTAAAGAAGCGCCAGTGCGCGTAATTACATCTTCCGGATAAAATTGTTGTACCATATGGCAAACAGCAAACCCAGCACGTTGATTGCGCGGGTTATTGATCATTTCCGGTTTTATCTCAAAAGTGAATTCAGGAAAAATATTCTTGGTAGAAAGCAGAATAGCATAAAAAAATCCTTCACTTTCATAAATATCATCAACAGATACTACTAAAGCAGGATGAGCCTCAGGTTTATTTCCGGTGTGAAAAGCAATCTCTACAATATCCCTTTGATGGATATTCATAAATGCTTCAATATTTTATTACGGGTAACTTCTGCACGGTGAGCAAAATGCTTCTGATAATCTTCTTTAGTTAGCTTGTCCAGTTCGGCTAATTTAGATTCTCTTACTTTAACACCCAACTTTTTCAATTGAGCTAATACCTCTTCGGTATTATTATCAGGAATATCAATTGTTATTGTTGTCATATCAAAACTCATTCAATAATAACAAATTTAACATTATTTCCTCAATAAAGCCTGACCAGCTTTGAACTTTACAATCAGTGCTCAACCTCCAAAACTAAACTTCCCCATTAACACGGCAGGGTTATTGCCTATGGCAACAGGCTCGCCACAAAGGGCTTCGTTACCGATCAGGGCAAACAATATAGCCTCTTTAGCATCGGGGTCAATACCCAGTTCGCCGGTATCAGCAATGGGAGTATCAGTAAAAGCCTGTTTCAGGTGATTCATCACAAAGGGATTCCTGGTGCCGCCGCCACTTACAAATATGTTAAGATCATCAACTATGATATTGGTTTTTATAAAGTTGATGATAGATGTAGCTGTAAACGCGCTCAGGGTACTCACCAGATCATCATTGCTGATGTTTGTTGTGCCTGACTTAGTCTGAGCCTTCTCTACATACGCTAAACTAAATAATTCGGGCCCGGTAGTTTTGGGAAGCTGCTCTGTAAAAAATGGATGATCAAACAAAGCAGTTAATAAAGCTTCGTTTATATTGCCCCGGTTGGCAATAGCCGAATCGGGGTCATAAGGCATATCAAAATATTTACGGCAAGCAGCATCAATCAGGGTATTGCCCGGGCCAATATCGGTACATAAAATTTTAGATGCGTCACTATCGCCGGGTAAATAGGTGAGGTTGGCAATACCACCAATGTTTAATAAAATCCTGCTTTGGCCGGGTTGGCTAACCAAAAGTACATCACCATATAAGGCCAATGGTGCGCCCTCACCGCCAGCGGCAATATGTTTCTGCCTGAAATCACTGATGGTGATGATGCCTGTTTTTATCGCTATATGGTCGCCGTCGCCAATTTGCAGGGTAGCGTTCGGAAAGTTTTGCTGCCCGTGTAAGCGCTTTGGGGCATGGTATATGGTTTGTCCGTGACTGGCTATAAAATCAACTGTGTCGGGTGCTATATTCCAGCTTTGAAGTGCTTCCAATACCAATTCGGCATGATAATTACCTATAAAAGCGTTAAGTAGTGTAACCTGCTCCAGGCTGGCTGTTTTGCGGGCAAACACCTGCTGAACCTCGTCCTTAAAACTTTGAGGGTAGGGAATGGTAACGAACTGAAGCAACTTAAAACTGGTTTGCAGGCCGCTGCCCGTAAAGCTGCATAAGGCTATATCCAGGCCATCAAGCGAAGTACCAGACATAAGGCCAATACCTGTTTTGGTTGTTTTTTGAGCGATATCAACCAGTTTTTGCAAATTTTTATTGAGCGATAACATGGGTTTAAATTACTATTAGTTGGCGGGTTTACAAAAAAGCCTCACCTAAACAAATGACTCACCCCGTCAACGCTTCGCTGTACGACCCTCTCTTCAGCTTCGCTGGAAAGAGGGTGAGAAATTTTTTTCTTTCCTCTTTATCCTTTTTTCCTTGCCCTCTTTCCGCCGCAAGCGAAGAGAGGGCGGTCCAGCGAAGCGTAGACCGGGTGAGTCAATAAACAACACGATTTTCATAGCTATCCCTTTAGCGAGGATTATTTCATGAGGGCTTCGCCGTTTAGGTGAGGCTTTTTATAAATATCTGATATATTTGTTTTGAACAAGCTCATAAACCTATTAATCAATATTCATGGCCCGATTAAATTTATTGGAAGAGACCCGGTACGAGAAGCTGCCGGTAAGCGTATATGGCAACCAGCAGGAAGCCTCGGTGGCGGTAGCTCAAAGGATAGCGGCACTGATCCGCGGTAAGCAAAGCAAGGGCGAAAAAGCCGTGCTTGGGCTGGCCACCGGTGTAACCCCTATCGGGGTATATGCCGAGCTGGTGCGTTTGCACCGCGAGGAAGGACTGTCGTTCAGCAACGTGATCACCTTTAACCTGGATGAGTACTACCCCATGAAGCCCGACGCGGCCCAAAGCTACGTAACGTTCATGTACGAGAACCTCTTCAGCCATGTAGATATTGACAGGGCCAATGTTCATATACCCAATGGTACCCTGGAGCAGGATGCCGTGGTACCCTTCTGCCTGAACTATGAGCACCAGATCGAAGAACTGGGCGGACTGGACCTGCAGATCCTGGGTATCGGCCGTACGGGCCACATCGGTTTTAACGAGCCGGGCTCGGCCCCCAACTCGGGAACCAGGTTGGTGACTTTGGATGACCTGACCCGTAATGATGCCTCGCGTGATTTTGGCGGCAAGGCCAATGTGCCTACCAAAGCCATCACGATGGGTATCGGTACCATCTTCAAGGCCCGGGAGATCATCCTGATGGCTTGGAGCAAAAAGAAGGCCCCGATCATCAAGAAAGCGGTGGAAGGCGAAATGTCGGGCGAGGTACCAGCCACTTACCTGCAATTGTCAGACAACGTAGAGTTTGTACTGGACGAAGCAGCAGCTTCTGAGCTGACCCGCTTTGATACCCCCTGGCTGGTAAAAGACTGTTCCTGGGATGATAAGGTACTGCGCAAGAAAGCGGTGATCTGGCTGGCCGATACCATCGGCAAACCGGTACTGAAGCTCACCGAGGAGGATTACAACAACCACGGTATGGCGCAGCTGGCCGTGGAGCAGGGCCCGGTATACAATATCAATATTGATATTTTTAACCAGATACAGCATACCATTACCGGCTGGCCGGGAGGTAAACCCGATGCCGATGATTCACAAAGACCGGAAAGGG
>NZ_JBCECK010000172.1:0-9765 GCF_039207105.1 Mucilaginibacter sp. | reverse complement strand
CGCGACCTATAGCTTGGAAGGCTATCGCTCTACCAACTGAGCTACTTCCGCTTAAATCAGTTTGCAGTTACCGGTTACCAGTTACAGTTAATAAAACTGTTTACTGCCAACCAATAACTGCTAACTAAAAAGTGGGGGGAGAAGGATTCGAACCTTCGTAGCCGAAGCAACGGATTTACAGTCCGTCCCATTTGACCGCTCTGGTATCCCCCCATTAGTTGATTTCGGATTGGAAATGTCCAAGATTGAAGCTAAACACTTCTATCCGAAAAAAACTGAGCCTCCTATCGGGATCGAACCAATGACCTACTGATTACAAGTCAGTCGCTCTACCAGCTGAGCTAAGGAGGCTTATGTTTATTTACCTTTTCTTGTTTTGTAAACCTAAAGTGGTTTATAAAATTCGAGCGGCAAAACTAATAAGCTTTTTGATATTTTAAAGAACTATTTCCACTTTTTTTTTCAGTGCTTAGCACCTCTCTGAAAGGGATTGCAAATCTACGAAAATTTCATCCAGTGCAAAATTTTTTATCAAAAAAAATCGACAGGCTTCAAACCTGCCGATTTTTGGCTCAAAAAGGGCCTTTTTATGCTAAAAATCGTCATCGGCCGTCATCAAAATAGCCTTCTTGGCTGCGGCGTCAGCAATTGTTTTTTTCTGTTTATGCTTTTCAATCTGCTTGCGCAGGCATTCAACCGCCAAATCAGTTGCTTCTTCAAAACTCTTGCATTTCTCTTTTGCAAAAATCTGGTTTCCGGGAAGTAACAATTTAATTTCCGTTATCTTATTTGCCTCATCTTCCACATTCTCAAGCTTTAAGTAAACTTCGCCACTTATGATCTGATCATAAAAGGTATCTAACTTATCGGCTTTTTTCTGAATAAAATCTAACAATTTCCTGTCTGCGGTAAAATGAATTGATTGCACTGTAATTTTCATGTTTCCTCCTTTGATTACGCCTTTGGATGGGCTTGTTTGTAAATAGACTTTAATCTTTCAACTGAATTGTGTGTATAAATTTGGGTCGCGCTCAGGTTAGCATGGCCCAAAAGTTCTTTAATCGAATTTAAATCGGCACCATTATTTAGCAGGGTTGTAGCAAAAGTATGCCGTAGTACATGCGGGCTCTTTTTTTGCTGAGTTGATATGTTGGAGAGGTATTTCTGCACTATTAAGTAGATTAGTTTCGGATAAGCATCTGCTCCTTTACTTGTAACGATCAAAGCCCCTGAATTGTTATCAAATTGTTGATTTTTCTTTAACTCCAGGTAATTACCCAGCAGTATGCGCAATTCAGTATTTACAGGGATAATACGTTCTTTATTACGCTTACCCAACACTTTTAGCGTGCCTTCATAATCGTTAATATCCTGATCTTTAAGGCCCAGCAATTCGGCAAGGCGCATACCGGTGCCAAACAGCATTTCAACTACCAGCTTATCCCGCTGGCCGGTAAAATCATTAGTAAATATTTCGCCGCTATCCAGCATCTGGGTAAGGCGCTCCTCCTCTACTACCACCGGCAGGTTTTTGGGTGTTTTTTGCGACCGTATTTTTGACGTAGGATTTTCGGTAATAACACCCTCCTGCAATAAGAATTTGAAATATTTACGCAGGGTGGCCATCTTACGGTTTACAGACCGGGCCGTAAGTTTCTGATCCATAAGATCAACCATCCAGTTACGGATGTCGTGATGACTTATTTGATTGGGATGGATAATAGCAGGTTCCTGGGCAGTAGCCTCGTTTTCAGTACCATTAAGGAAGCGCATGAACTGATCCAGATCTGACTGATAAGCGGATACTGTATGGGGCGAGTATCGCTTTTCAAACTGAATATACCGGATAAAACGCTCTAAAAACATAAAAAACTATTTGAACATCCAAGACAATGAATGTACAAATAGTTTTAATATAGTGTTAAGAAATCTGAAAATAATTCTTCTAAAAGAATTAAACAGTTTCTATGTTCATATTTTGCTTGTAGATGGCATGTTTAACAACATGACGACGAGTTACAGATTTTTTCTCGAATGCCTGACGACTACGTAGCTCTCTTAATACACCTGTTTTCTCAAATTTCTTTTTAAAGCGTTTCAATGCTTTGTCTAATGATTCGCCTTCTTTAACGTTGATAATGATCATGATTCCTAAATACCTCCTTTCAAGGGAGGGCAAAACTACGCAGAATTATTTGAATATCAAATAGAAATTTCAGAAAAGTCGGGTATTTGCGTTTTTATTGTAAGCAGAAACAACTAATCAATTGCCTCACCCAACCCTCTTCAAAGGATAATAGCCCATAAACTGACAGTTTCATCAAATCTGGCTGTTTATTGACTCACCCCGACATCGCTACGCTTGTCGACCCTCTCTTCAGCTTCGCTGGAAAGAGGGTAAGAATTTTTTTCTTTCCTCTTTATCATTTTTTTTCTTGCCCTCCTTTCCGCCGCAGGCGAAGAGAGGGCGGTCCAGCGAAGCGTAGACCGGTTGAGTCACTTGTAAACTATACCCATCAAAAGGCTATGCCTTTTGATGGGCTATTACTCTCCAAAGGAGAGGGCTTTAATATGTGCCTTAAAGTCTCCCACCTTGGGGGAGATTTAGAGGGGGCTCATTGCCGCGCTACGCTCGCAATAACAAAATTTCACCTAACATCTTTCAACACTTCCCTGCTGATCACGATCTTCTGTATTTCGGAGGTACCCTCTCCTATGGTGCAGAGTTTGGCGTCACGGTAGTATTTTTCAACCGGGAAATCTTTGGTGTAGCCGTATCCGCCAAATATCTGCACTGCTTCATTAGCCACCTTAACCGCCACTTCCGATGCATAATATTTAGCCATAGCGGCCTGCTTAGTTACGGGAAGATGCCTGGTTTTCAGATCAGCAGCCTGCATCACCAGCAATTCGGCAGCTTCTATTTGGGTGGCCATATCGGCCAGTTTAAATGATATCCCCTGGTAATTACTGATGGCTTGCCCAAATTGCTTGCGCTCTTTTGAATAGGCAATCGCTGCATCAAAAGCGCCTTTAGCTATACCTAATGATAAGGCAGCGATAGAGATACGGCCGCCATCCAACACAACCATCGCCTGTTTAAAGCCTTCGCCCTCTTTACCTAACAGGTTTTCTTTGGGTACACGACAGTCGGTAAATACGAGTTCAGTAGTTTCTGAAGCCCGCATGCCCAGTTTATTTTCTTTTTTTCCGTGGGTAAAACCGGGAGTACCTTTTTCAATCACCAGTGCTGATATACCGTGCGAATCGCCTTTGGCTCCGGTACGTACCATCACCACAGCCACATAGCCAGATTTACCATGCGTTATAAAGTTTTTTGAACCATTTACTACGTAGTGGTCGCCATCCAACACAGCAGTGGTGCCCATCCCCAGTGCATCAGATCCGGTGCCCGATTCGGTAAGTCCCCAGGCCCCCAACCACTCGGCAGTAGCCAGTTTGGGTAACCATTTATGTTTTTGCTCCTCGTTGCCAAAAGCCAGTATATGGCCGGTACATAAAGAGTTATGTGCTGCCAGCGATAAACCTATGGAGCCACAAACCCGCGCTATCTCAGAAATCACGGTTACATATTCGGCATAGCCAAAGCCCGAACCGCCGTATTGTTCGGGCACTACTACACCCATCATGCCCAGTTCACCCAGTTTTTTAAATAAATCGGCCGGAAAATGCTGATCTTCGTCCCAGGCCATCACAAATGGTTTGATATTTTTTTCGGCAAAATCCCTGGCCATCTGGCCAATCATTCGCTGGTTTTCATTAACAGAAAAATCGAACCCTGCAGGGGTATCAGTCAGTAAAGAGTCCATAAATTATATAATTGGTTATACAAATTAACGGATTAATTATCAGCTTAGTTTACTGTGTGGCACCCTTAAAAAGAAGTACAAAATGGTATCTGGTACAAATTATAGGTTTAGTTAATTTAAACCTATAATCAGGCTGGAATATCCTTTTAAATTTATTTTCAATAATAGGTCTGTAACATTCCAATTAGGTATCTATAGCTACGAACCCTTTCATTATCTTCGGTGAATAAGAATAAATATATGCCACCATTTCACGGTATTCAGGTTTATGAGATTTTAGAAAACGGCAATTTACTTAATGCTATGTATACAAATACAGGATTGTCAAAAAATGGAAATTACGCCATAGATAATGAAATTGTCCAAAAAAAAGTAACTGACAATAAAGGTGTTGAAGGAGATTATTGTTGCAAGTTTTTTGAAACAGTCGATAGTTCACACTACGCAGTAACACATTACGAGCTAAGCATTAAAAAATGCAAAGGAGTATATGAATTTACGTGGCAGAATCAGACAACTAAAATAACCAAGTGGAAAGGATTGGGTTTAATGGCTGGCACAACGCACATTGCTGTTTCTTACATCGAAGTTTAAATTCATAATTGATTTACAAGCTCTTCGCCTTACTGAACCGGAACTGAAACCATTGCCGGTAAAACCTTGTTGTCTGGCAGTTTTTCGATATTAAAAAGCAGGCTGTCGATCTCCTGAGTAAACTTTTGTGCCCCCAGGTTATCCAGGTGGTCGGCATCAAAAAAATCAGCCGCTAAAAACTCCTTATTGTTTAGCCAATTATAATAAAACACATTATTATATTTTTCACGCAGCGCCTTAACCACGTTAATGGTTTTACCCAAATGCTGTTTGTTTAAACTTTGCACATAGGTTTTATAAGCCGGTGATGTATACAGTAAAACCTTAATATGATGGTTCATGGCATAATTTACAATGATTTTCAATATGCCCACGTTCTCATTAAAATCATTCATATCGGTAAAAAAATGCCTTTTGGCTGCTAACTTGCCAGAACTCATCAGATCTCTCCTTTTATTAAAAGTATATTCTGTTCCCCAGCCAAATTTTGAACAAAGCAAATTGTTTTCATGATTAAAATACATCGATTTAATGCGCCCCATGTTTAACCTTAATTTATTGGTAAGCATTTCGCTGTTGTAATTATAATTATAGGTGCTGTTGCCCGTGCTTATTCCGTAATAAATATTATAATCTTTTACCCTCCAGCTTTCGGCGCTGTGTTCCAGTTTGCCATATAATGAAAAATAATCTATGGGTAATACAATCACTTTTAAATGATGCCAGTGCCTATCATACTTTTTAATGATCTGCCAGTCATAAAATAAGGGTTGAGAAACATAAGCGGCATTAAAGGTTTTATTCTTCATCAATGCCGGGTTAATACCGTAGTACGAATGCGAAGAACCTAAAACCAGTACATCAATATTATCTGAGTTTTTATCCAGATAGCTGCATTTATACTGATAATCATTAGGTATTTTGCGTAAAAGCTCCTCCATAACAACAGCGATCACCACTATGGGCAGTATAAACAGCATTACTTTAATGATGAACTTTTTCATGGTTAAAACTGAAAGTAAATGAATTGCTGCTCGGCCCCGGTAAAATACCAGATGCATAGCACCATAGCATAATAAAAAGACCATCGTACAAATTTGGGGAAAGCGATGTTCGGGTTACCCAAGGCATATGGATATTCGCGCCCACGCCATTCTATTACCAAAAAGAATATAATGAGTAGGGTAAGCGGTATATTGAACTGAACCGGATAGCTAAAAACAGGGTTGGTAAACAGCTCTGTAATGTAGCGCAGCGCGTCGCTAACGCTTGCAGCCCTGAAAAATATCCACGCAAAAACCGTTAAGCTAAAGGTGATTACTATGCCTATAACCTCGCGCAAAGTAGGCAGCGCCCTGCCTTGCGCCACAATTTCAAGGTTGGTTCGGTTTCTATTGAGCACCAGCAGCGGTAAAAAGTAAATAGCATTGAGAGCACCCCATATAATATAGGTAAAGTTGGCGCCGTGCCAGAAACCGCTCACCAGGAAAATGATAAATGTATTCCTGATCTTCATCCACAAACCGCCTTTGCTGCCACCAAGGGGTATGTACAAATAATCTTTAAACCAGGATGAAAGGGAAATATGCCACCTGCGCCAAAATTCGGCTATATCCCTTGAAAAATATGGGTAAGCAAAATTCCTTAAAAGCTCAATTCCTAATAATCGAGCCACACCAAGGGCTATATCTGAATAGCCCGAAAAATCACAATAAATTTGAAAAGCGAATAAAACAGCCGCCACCACATGCTCGCTGCCCGAAAAATGCTCCGAGTGATTGAATACCAGGTTTACATAGGCAGCGCACTGGTCGGCAATAACTACTTTTTTAAATAATCCCCATAAAATTTGCCTTAAGCCGTCAATAGCTTTAGCATAGTCAAAAACACGTCTCTTTTTAATTTGGGGTAACAGATGCGTAGCGCGTTCAATAGGTCCGGCTACCAGCAAAGGGAAAAAACTTACAAATACCGAGTAATCAATAAAGCTACGTTCGGGCTTGATCCTGTTTTTATAAATATCAACCACGTAGGATAAGCCATGAAATGTATAAAAGGAAATACCAATAGGTAGTATCACCTTAATGGTAAAAGGATCAACCCTGAAACCCAACTGCGCGGCAGCCTCGGCAAATGATAGCGAGAAAAAGTTATAATATTTAAAAAATGCTAAAAAGCCCAGGTTTACAGATATGCTTATCCAAAGCCATAGCTTTTTATAATTATCATTACGGGCACCTGCTATCCTGATGCCGGTATAATAATCAAGCAGGGTTGAAAAAATCAGCAGGAACAGGAAGCGGTAATCCCAGCAGGCATAAAAAAAATAACTGGCAATCAGCAGCAAAATATTCTGCGCTTTTAAACTCCTGTTGGTAACAAACCAGTACAGCACAAAAACTACGGGCAAAAACAGCGCGAAATTAATGGAGTTAAACAGCATGCCGGATAAATGAGCTAAAGTTTGGTAATAATTTCGGTTTAATATGACCTATTAAATGTAAGGCTATGGTTAGTGCCGAAAAATGACGCCCGTCACATTTTTAACGCCTTTTACATCTTGTGCTTTTTACTTTAGTATTCTGAAATAATTTATTTACATAGTTTAAATATTATTCCTATATTGTTTAACGGAAACCATTATAAACTGAATAAAATGAATGGATTTTCAAAAGAAGCCCCTATTATTACTAAAAACGAAGTTTTTAACTTAGAACTCTTTTTTGATCTTTCTGCCGACCTGTTATGTATAACCGGTTACGACGGTTATTTCAGAAAGATAAACCCCATTGTTTCAAAAACATTAGGGTATACTGATGATGAATTATATTCGAAGCCGGTTAGTTCATTTATTCATCCTGAAGACAAAGGTATTACCGCACAAAACCGTGAATACTTATTAAAGAATGTACCGCTGTTAAACTTTGAGAACCGGTATGTTACTAAAACCGGCGAAATTGTATGGCTCTCCTGGACGTCGATGCCTGTTGAAAGCGACCAAGTGGTATTTGCCATCGCCAAAAACATCACCCACAAAAAGAAGCTGGAAGATGACAGGAATACCCTATTAGCTAATTTAACAAAAATCAACCGCGATCTTAAACAGCTAACATACACCACATCTCACGATCTGCGGTCGCCGGTAAGTAACCTGATATCGGTTTTTCATTTGCTTGATGTGTCAAAGATTGATGATGAAGAAACGCTTGAATTTATAAACATATTGAAATCGGCAACCGAAAACCTGAAAGATACTTTAAATAAGTATGTAGATGATTTAGTAAGAAAAGATACTTCCAGTATTCAGATTGAAACACTTAACCTGAACGATAGCCTGCGCGCGGTAAAGCAATCATTAAGTACCCTGATATCTAATTCAAAAACAACCATAACTGCCGATTTTTCTGAAGTAGAGAAAGTCAGGTTCAACAGAAACTATTTAGAAAGTATTCTGCTTAACCTGATCACCAATTCTATCAAATACGTTAAAGTTGGTTATGCTCCCACTATTACCATCACTTCAAAAAATTTCAATGGGGTAAATCAGCTCATATTTCGGGACGAAGGAATTGGTTTTGATATTGAAAAAGTGAGGGACCGCATTTTCGGCCTTAATCAAAAATTCCACGAACATACCGATAGCAAGGGTATTGGCCTGTACCTGGTACATAACCATGTAACCAGTTTAGGCGGCCACATCAGCATTGAAAGCAAAGTAAACGAGGGGACGATATTTGTAATTTCATTTAAGGATTAAATGTATAAGCCATACATTTAATCCTTAATGAAGTGTAATATACTCAGTATCTTAATACTCAGCCAATACCACCAGTGTATCACTAATTGGAGCTATGCGCTCGCGGCCTTTTAAAAAGCCAAGCTCTACCACAAAAGAAAAACCAGCTATTTCGCAGCCCATTTCTTTGATCAGTTCACTTGTGGCAGTTACCGTACCACCGGTAGCCAGCAGATCATCATGGATCAGCACATGCTGGCCGGGTTCAAAGGCATCGGTATGGCACTCTATAATGGCGGTACCGTACTCCAGTTTATAGGCTTTTTGCTTAATAGTGAATGGTAGTTTACCTGCTTTGCGGATAGGCACAAAAGGCACGCCCAATTTGGTAGCCAGTGTCAGGCCAAACAGAAAGCCCCGGCTTTCAATACCGGCAACTACATCTATGCGGGTGCCTTTCAACTGCTCAACAAAGGCGTTGATGATGTTTTCGCATAAAACAGGATCTTTAAGGATGGGGGTAATATCTTTAAAAACAATTCCGGGCTTCGGAAAATCAGGAATATCACGTATAGCGTTCTTTATTTGCTGGGTTATCATTTGAATATTAAATATGGCCCAATTTTACGCAAAATTCCGTCATCAAGTATGGCAATATTTCTCATATCATCAATTGACTCATAATCGCCGTGCTCATTATGATACTCCAATATGGCGTTCATTTGTTTAAAACTCAGGTACGGATAGCGCCTTAATTGGTTAAAGGTAGCACTGTTGACATTTACCCTGGTAATGGCTTTGGCATTTATAGTAATTCCGTTTTTGATTTCATCATACTTACTATTATCAATCCCAAATACCTCTTTAAGCTGTTCTTTACTGTAAAAGCCGCCCAGGCGTTCCCGGTACCTGATAATGCGCATGGCAAACGCGGGGCCTATACCCCTAATGCGGGTAAGCTTGGCCGAATCGGCACTGTTTACTTCAATAATTTCACCGGGAGCAGCCTTTTCCGCACGACGAAAATCGGCAGGGATGTTGATGTAAGGCTCCAGACGTTCGTACTCAGCCGGGCTAATGGAGTATATTTTCCTGACATCGGCTTTCGTGTAAAACCTCCCGCCTTTGGCCTCATAGTTTTTAATTACCCTCACCTGACCCTCACTTAACCCCAGCTTGTACCAAGCGGCTTCGGGCAAATTATTGGGATTGAAAGTAAACAGTGTAGCGTTTACAACTTTGTTATCATTACTTAAATAAGTATTTTCGGGTCCTGCTTTTTTAGCTTTGCTTAACAGTGCAACGGCTTTATCAAACTCATTAAAGTTTATTGTATTATCTTTGCTGTTTATTTGATAAACATAAGGCGCTGCTAAAATCAAAGCAATTAAAATAATAAACACTACTATTCCGTTCCATTCTTTTTTGGTTAGTGACAGGTAGGTTTTTATATGCGCCTTCATTACAGGTTATCAGTTGTTAAATTAAAGAAATTTTCAGGATATTTATAAGTTAATTAAAACTCCCCCTTTATAAAAAATGAAAGTAATAACCACCGAAGAGTTCGCCAAAGCCACCAAACTGGATAAGTTGAAAATGCCGGGC
>NZ_JBCECK010000171.1:0-9905 GCF_039207105.1 Mucilaginibacter sp. | reverse complement strand
GAATTTAGAATTTAGAATTTAGAATTTAGAATTTAGAATTTAGAATTTAGAATTTAGAATTTTTCCTTCCTAAGCACTTATCTTCATAATCCTGCGGCGTATCCGCGACAGCGAAACGGGGGTGATGCCCAAAAAGTTGGCTACATAATGCTGGGGTATGCGTTGCAGTACTTCGCCACCAGTTTCCAGCAATTTGTTGTAGCGCTCTTCAGGCGTTTGGGTGATAAAGGAGGTGACGCGGTCTTCGTAGCAGATAAGATAGTGCTCGGCTACTAAACGGCCGAAGCGTTCCATTTTATGGCCAATAATGTTGTTGGCATAAGCCTGCTGCATAGAGGCATAGGTGAGGCTTACAAAAACGGTATCTTCAAGAGCCTGAATATAATGTATAGCAGGCTCACGTATCAGGAAGCTTTTATATGAACTCGCAAATTCATTTTCAAAGCTAAAGTAGCCTGTAATTTCTTCGCCATCCTTTACATGAAAATATCTTACCGAACCTTTTACTACCAGGGCAATATGGTTGCACACCTTGCCTGGCTCGGCAAAGTTTTTCTTTTTCTTAAGTGAGCTGACTTCCAATAGCGGCATTAAGGCTTGCCATTCTGTTTCCCTTAGCGGAACAAATTCCTGTACCTTTTCTCTGAATTTTTGAAGCGCGCTTAGTGAATCCATAGCCTGTCTAACAAAAACAATGCGGCAAACACCACGCTGGCAATACCGTTGGTAGTCATAAAGGCAAAGTTTACGCGGCTCAGGTCGTTAGGTTTTACCAGCAAGTGCTGATAAACCAGCATAGCGCAAAAGAACACGATGCCTATATAATATAAAAAGCCTACATGTGTAAAAAATATGGGCATTACTATAAATACTGCCGAAAGTACATGTAAAAAGGTTGATAATCTTAACGCGTTTACCTTACCCATATAGGCAGGGATGGAGTGGAGATTTAGTCCGCGATCAAAATCCTCGTCCTGTAAGGCGTAAATAATATCAAAACCGCTCACCCAGCATAAAACTGACAGTGAAAAAAATAAGGGCGTTAAAGCAAACTCTCCGGTAACCACCAGGTAAGCGCCGATGGGAGCAAGGGATAAACCCAAACCGAGTACCAAATGGCAAAGTGCTGTAAAACGTTTAGTAGCGCTATAGCCCATTACTACAAACAAGGCCACCGGCGAAAGGTAAAAGCATAGTGGATTGATGAACCAGGTAGCCGCGATAAACAAAGCGCAGTTAATAAGCGTAAATGTTAAAGCAGCTGGGGCACTGATACGACCGGCCGGAATATCGCGCTGTTTGGTGCGGGGGTTTTGCGCGTCAATATCCCTATCCAGATAGCGGTTAAAAGCCATTGCCGAGTTGCGGGCAAATATCATACACAGTATCATTAAAACAAGCTTTTGCCAGTGAAACTGGTATTGCGTGGTAGTAACAGCCAAAAAGAAGCCGATAAATGCAAACGGCATGGCAAAAATGGTATGCGCAAAAGTTACTAATGAAAGATATTTTTTCATGTTATTATTAATTCCCCTCTTTTATGATCCCCTCTGGAGAGGGGTAAGGGGTATGTTCTACTATATGCTGTTCAATTTCAATCACCAAATTTAATTCACTACAATAAAAATTCACTATATAATTTAGTAATGACTTTTGACGGTAGAAATCATATCCAAAATGTTTTTGCCCTTTAACTCATTCCAGAGAAATATTTCTCCTAATGTGCTTTCATTCCTTAATCAGGTAGTTTATCGACTCACCCCGACATCGCTACGCTTGTCGACCCTCTCTTCAGCTACGCTGGAAAGAGGGTGAGGAAAATATTTTCTTTGCTCCTTTATCTTTTATCCCGCATCAATTTTTCAAACCCCTCTTTCCGCCAAAGGCGAAGAGAGGGTGGTCCAGCGTAGTGGAGACCGGGTGAGTCTTTTGTATACTATGCAATCCCAAAGAGTCTGCACTTTCTTCCGCGCCCCCTCTCAAGAGGGGAGATTATTTACCCTCCGTTCTCTCTTTCCAGAGGAGAGGTATAATGTGGTATTACAAAATTTTTATTGATCTCATCTATAAAAGCCAGTATCTCTTCGCGGCCCAGTTGTGTTTCTGAAGAGGTGACGAAATAGTGCGGCGCTTCTTCAAAGGTAGCTAATAACGCCTTTTTAAATTTAGCTATACTTTGATCTGTTTTTATGCTCGATTGTTTATCGGCTTTGGTAAATACCAGTACAAACGACAAGCCTTTTTCGCCAAGCCAGTTGCAAAATTCCAGATCGATCTTTTGCGGCTCCAGTCGGCTGTCTATCAGCACCATTACGCATTGCAAACTTTCGCGCTTATCCAGATAGGTATGGATAAATTTATCCCACTTGGCTTTTTCAGTTTTGGATGCCCTTGCATAACCATAACCCGGTAAATCAACAATATACCAGCTATCGTTAATAAAAAAGTGATTAATAAGCTGGGTTTTACCCGGTGTTTGCGATGTTTTTGCCAATCCTTTTTTGCCGGTAAGCATGTTGATGAGCGAAGATTTACCCACGTTTGAGCGCCCGATAAATGCGTACTCCGGTTTTACCGGTGGCGGCAATTTGGATATCTGGGTATTGCTGCAAATAAATTCGGCCGATTTAACAATCATGCTGCAAAGGTAGTATTTTTAATGGTGCGTTAACAGCTTTAGGTTGTCCGGGCTTTTTCTGCCACTATACCATGCACTTGTTTTACAATGCGAAAACAAATATAAAGGCAATTATAATTAAATTTGATGTTTAAACATGTAATATAATGAACGAATATAAAATTCCTGCCCAAACCCGCATTGGCCATGTGCATTTAAAGGTGAGCAACCTGCAACGTTCGCTTGATTTTTACTGCGGCCTGCTGGGCTTTGAAAAAATGGTCATGTATGGAACTCAGGCCGCGTTTATATCAGCTGGAGGCTATCACCACCATATTGGTTTAAATACCTGGCAAAGTGAGGGAGCTCCGCCTGCGCCTGAATACGCGGCAGGTTTATTCCATACAGCCATATTATATCCTGAACGTAAAGATCTGGCGGTGGCGCTGCAACGATTGATTGATGCCAAATATCAGATCACCGGGGCATCGGATCATGGGGTATCTGAGGCGATATACCTGAACGACCCAGACCAAAACGGTGTTGAGCTTTACTGGGACAGGCCAAAGGAACAATGGCCTACTGATGAGAACGGCGACGTTACTATGTACACCCGCCGACTGGATATTGAAGGTTTACTGGGCTTGTTGAAGTAATCAAATAAAAGAGGCAGACCGTTTGAAGTCTGCCTCCTGAGTAATCAATTGTTGATAAAAAATCAGCTGTTATTTAGCTTTTTCGTTACTCTGATTGTAATCATTGATGGCCAAAACTATTCCTTGCCACTTCATAGGCATATAAGTAGCCTTTTTTGCAAGGCTCATCATTTTTGCAGCTAAGCCCTTTTTTTTGGAAACCGGTTCGTTCCCGTATTCTCCATCATTGTACTTTTTCAATACTTCGGGAGTATCTTCAAAATATTTTTGAAGATCAGATTCAAATATATTGTCGTATTTGCCCTTATTATCTTTTTGAACTAAGAATTTCCAATGACTGATCTTATCGTCATGGTCACGCTTAATTTGTTGTTCTACAGTTAGATCAGAGCCAATACTTGAAAATGTATCTTGTGGATAGGGATAAAATCTGTATGCATTGATTCGTCCTAAGTTCAATATTTCCAACATGTGATTATTTGATCCAAGGCTTTTTGATTGCAAATTTTGTAAATCAACATAATGAATCTTGGTGAAGGTACGGTCGCCAACCTTATAATATTGAAGTTCGTCTGCATTATATTTTTTGGCTTTTATTTCTTTGTTAGGGTTCGCGGCAACTGCTGCAGAATCTTTAAGGTATATATGATTCTGGCTAGACCACGGATCATTCGCATCCATGAAAATGAAGCCACTTATACGGGTTCCATCATTTAATATAGCAAAGCCGGCTTGGTAATTACCCTGAGCTTTTACCTGTAAAACAGATAAAATAAATAGGCAGATAAGGATCAGGTAGTTTTTTTTCATGAAATTAATAAGATTTAAGTGTTTGTGATTTGAGGCGAAGATACAGATATATTATACTAAAATCCAGGAATCTCACGTACCATACATTTCAGGAAGGGTTCATAAAATCCAAGATAAAAAAAGAGACAGATATGATCTGTCTCTACAAACTTTGTAAGTTTTAATACTGTTTACAGCTCCCTTATCTTAATATCTTTAAAGTAAGCTTTGTGGCCATGATCCTGCAGGGCTATAAGGCCGGTTTTGGCAGTGCCATAATCCGGATGATCTTTCCATTTGCCTTCTGCTTTTTTCTTTTTCCAATCGGCGTTCCAGGCAGTAAATTCAACAATTTTGGCTCCGTTAAGCCAATGCTCTACATGGCCGTTGTTAAATATAATTTTGCTGGTATTCCACTGGCCAACAGGCATTATTTTCTTTTGATTATTGGGCAGATACATAGCATAATCGCAGCCGGTTTTTTGCCAGTCTTCCAGCTTTTCTGGCCAGCCGTTATCATCAATGATCTGGTATTCGGGGCCTGTTTCATAAGTGGCGTGGTATTTTGGGTCTTCAACTACGTGGTATAGCACGCCGCTGTTGCTGCCTTTGTCAATTTTCCATTGCCAGGTAAGTTCAAAATTGGTGTAGGCTTTGTCGGTAACAATATCGCCGCCGGTATCGCCTTTGGCAGCGCCTAAGCACACCAACGAACCGTCAACAATTTCCCAGTTTTTAACCGGCCCTTTTTTATTAAAGCCATGCCAGCCTTTTAAGCTTTTACCATCAAACAGGCTTACCCAGCCACCTTTATTGGCGTTTGCTTTTTTTACAGGTTCAGGACCGTCCACGGGTATCGCGGAAGTTTGAATACAAACCAAGCCTGCCGCGGCCAGTACCAAGCCCAATTTTTTTAATTGATGTTTCATAAATTGGTTGAATAATGAGTGGTTAAGTAGTGGGTAGTTGAATGGTGAGTGGTTGATTAGGTGAATAGCGAATGGTTCATTAAATATGCTAATCAGAACTTAAACCACTCACTACTCACCTAATCAACCATTCACCACAATTAAACCTGTTTTTTCATCTGCATTTTTTCGGGATCCCAGAACATGGGCGAATTTTTATAATAGCTATCGTTACATAACAGGGCAGGGGCAGCCGCGCGGTAACCAAAAACAGCATCTTCGGTTACTTTGCCGTTGTTCCTGATAGCGGTAAAAAAGTTGACCATATGGTCATATGGGCCGCCTTTGTAGCCTTTATCAGCATCAAAAACAATTTCTTCAGGTGGCAGCATTTTTTTGCGTTCCTGAACAACGTTACCTGCTTTTTTTAGTTTATCCAGGTAGAAAGGATCATCTGAACCTGCAACTTTATTTCTTTTCAGAGTTACCTTATCCCAGGTAATATCCATTGATCCCTCGCTGCCTACCAGTTTGAGGAAGGTAGTACCGCTGGTACCATCCACAAAGTTGCAGCGCAGCGATAGGTTAAAGGCCGGATGAGCTTCTGCTTTGGCATAATCAAAAGTACCTAACAGTACGTCGGGCACTTCGCGGCCGTCATTCCAGAAACGGAGACCACCTGACGCGTAAATTTTATTTGGTCCCATAGAGCCGGTGATGTAATGCAGGCTCGAAAACAGGTGAACGAATAAGTCGCCCGCCATGCCGGTACCATAATCAGTATAGTTACGCCAGCGGAAAAAGCGCTTAGAATCATAATCACGTTTTTTGGTGTTGCTGATATAGGTTTCCCAATCAACCGTTTGGGTAGATGCGTCTTCAGGGATAGGATATTGCCAAACCTCAAGCGGCTCGCGGCGTGCCCAAAAGCCTTCGGCATAGTTAAGCTCGCCTATGGCGCCGCTTTTTAACAGTTCATGCGCCTTTTCGTTACCCAATGAAGATACACCCTGGCTGCCTACCTGAAAAATTTTGCCGGTTTCTTTTTGTGCCTTGATCACGGCAGGGCCTTCGGTAACCGCATGTACCATAGGCTTTTCGCAATACACATGTTTGCCTGCATGCATGGCGTCAACCGAGATTTGCTGGTGCCAATGATCGGGCGTAGCAATGATCACGGCATCAATATCCTTGCGGTTAAGTATTTCCTTATAAACTTTAGTAGTAAAAATATCAGCTCCCCAACGGGTTTTAGCATCACGCAGACGGCCATCATACAAATCGCAAACAGCAACCAGCTTTACGCCCGGAACCTGCAGGGCAACAATGGTATCCTGTGTTCCCATGCCGCCGGCGCCAATCAACGCTAAGTTAATTTGGTCGTTCTGGCTGTAACCCAACTGTCTTTTCAGGATGGCAAATGGTTTAACGGAAGTTTCGGAGGCAAACAGGCTGGTACCTGCAGCAATAGCAGCGGAGGTAGTGGTTAGTTTTTTAATAAAACTTCGGCGCGACTGCTCTGGTTTTTCTTTCATAAATAAGCAATGATTAGGTATAAATAATTAATAAAAGGCTATTATGCGCCCGGCTTTGCATTGTTGTGCGCATTTGCCGGGTTAGTTTTTAAATAACTGGCTTTTAAAATTAGTGAATTGACTTAATATTTATACAACCTGTTAACATAATCTATCCAAATAAACTCAATCAGCGTACAATCACTATCTTTGCTGTCATATAAAAATGAATAAAACTATAACTCCGTACAACGATGAACAGGCTACCAAAAAAGAACAGGTGGCTGATATGTTCAACAATATATCTAAAACATATGATTTCCTTAATCACTTCATGTCATTAGGGATCGATATCATCTGGCGTAAAAAAGCTATTAACGAGTTAAAAAAGGATCAACCCAAACTGATACTGGACGTAGCCACGGGTACCGGCGACTTCGCGTTTGAGGCCCTGAAAATACTTCACCCCGAAAAAATTATCGGCGTTGATATTTCACGCGGTATGCTGGATATTGCCGAGCAGAAGATACAAAAACGTGGCTTAGGCCATAAATTTGAGGTTAAACTTGGCGATTCTGAAAAATTACCTTTTGACGATGGCGGCTTTGATGCTGTTACAGTAGCCTATGGCGTTCGCAACTTTGAAAACCTGGAAACCGGCCTGGCCGATATTCAGCGGGTGTTAAAACCTGGCGGCAAAGCAGTGGTGCTGGAGTTTTCAAAACCAAAAGTTTTTCCGGTAAAGCAGCTATATAATTTTTATTTCAATTATATTACACCAGGCATTGGCAAAATTTTTAGTAAAGATGCCAGGGCATATTCTTATCTTCCGGAATCTGTAGCGGCTTTTCCTGATGGGAAAAACTTTATAGCACTGATGGATAAGGTAGGCTTTAAAAACACCAAACACAGGCCATTGGCATTTGGCATTTGTTCAATATACACAGGCATTAAATGAGTTTAAAACGGTACCTTATTGTATGTATACTGATCCTTTGCTGTGGCAGCACGCTGCTGGCACAGGATAAGGTACCGGCATGGGGGGGCGGGGCCGACCTGGAAGATTTTAGCTTTGGTTTTAGCTTTAGTTATGTAAGCAGCGATTTTAAAATTACAAAACAACCGGACTGGCGTGTTCCGTTTTTTGATCCTGCGGTAAATCATACCATAACTCCTGCTTTAAACAGCATCAGCTCAAAAAGTTTACCGGGTTTTGCGGTTGGGTTTTTAACCCGCTACCGTTTAACCGAGCACGTAGAGGCTCGTGTAACGCCCTCATTAGTTTTTGCCGACAGGAACTTAACTTATACCTATGTAAACCCGGAGACAAATCCTACGGTTACCAAGCAGGTACAAACCACTACGGTTGATTTTCCGTTGTTGCTAAAAATAAAATCAGACAGGATTGGCGATTTCAGGGCTTATATTTTGGGCGGTCTCAAATATTCGCACTCCATTGGGGCAAAAAAGGATGATACCAATTCGGATATGCTGGATAAGCTGGTAAAAAACAATAGCGGCTATGCCTCATACGAAGCCGGGCTTGGCTGCGATATTTACTTTGAATTTTTTAAACTGTCGCCAGAAATAAAAATATCCAACTCATTTGGCAACGTGTTGCAGCATGAATATCAGCCTTATTCAAATCCTATTAATAAGTTATCCCTGCATACGCTGATGTTCAGCTTGTATTTTGAATAGGTTGGGGCTCTATCTTCTCCCAAAACAACCTTACCAAAACAAGACAATAGTTTAAAGTAAAAAACATAATTTCGCTGCCGTAGTTATCTATCTATCATGACCAAAATTGCTTTAATTACCGGCGCCACCTCGGGTATTGGTGAGGCATGTGCCGAAGTTTTTGCCCGTGAAGGCTTTAATCTCATACTAACCGGCCGTAGGCTTGAACGTCTGGAAGAGCTTGCCGATAAACTGAATAAAAAAAATAATGTAGAAATTGCCGTATCATCATTTGATATACGCAACCGTGAGCAGGTAATTGAAAATCTGGAAGGCTTGCCCGCAAAATGGAAAAAAGTAGATGTATTGATTAATAATGCCGGTTTAAGCCAGGGACTTGATCCTATACAAAATGGTAGTTATGATGATTGGGATACCATGATTGATACCAATGTAAAAGGCTTGCTTTATGTTAGCCGCGTGGTATCAAACTGGATGATCGAAAATGGTAAGGGACATATTATTAACTTAGGCTCCATTGCCGGTAAAGAAGTATATGCTAATGGCAATGTATACTGTGCAACTAAACATGCCGTTGATGCGTTAAATAAAGGTATGCGTATAGATTTGTTGCCTCATGGTATAAAGGTTACGGCAATACATCCCGGCGCGGTTGAAACAGAGTTTTCTGAAGTGCGGTTTAAAGGCGATAAGGAACGGGCTAAAAAGGTTTATGAAGGATATCAACCACTTGTGGCGGCTGATATTGCTGAAACTATATGGTTTGTAGCATCAAGACCGGCACATGTGAATATTAACGATCTGTTGATCATGCCAACCGCGCAGGCTACAGCAGGTAATATATTCAGAAAGGGATAAGAAGTTAGGAAGTCCGAAAGTCGGGAAGTCCGGAAAGACAGAAAGTCGGGAAGACCGTAAGTCAGGAAGTCAGCAAGACGGAAAGAAAAAACTGATATTTTTTAAAGATTATCGATATAAAATTATAATATAGCAAGAAAACTTCCGGACTTTCGGTCTTTCCGACTTCCGGACTAAAAAGAAAACTCCCGGACTTTCGGTCTTTCCGACGTCCGGGCTAAAAAGAAAACTCCCGGACTTTCGGTCTTTCCGACTTCCGGACTAAAAATAAAAACTCCCGGACTTTCGGTCTTTTCCGACTTCCGGACTAAAAAGAAAACTTCCGGACTTTCGGTCTTTCCGACTTCCGGACTAAATAAACAAACTAAATAATGTCATTAATAACACAAATAGATCAGGATATTAAATTGGCCATGCTGGCCAAACAGGCCGACCGTTTAAGAGGATTGCGTGCTATAAAATCGGCCTTGCTTTTAGCTAAAACAGAAAAAGGGGCTGCTGAAGAGCTTACTGCTGAGGCCGAAATTAAAGTGCTTCAAAAACTGATCAAACAGCGTAAAGAATCGGCAGATATTTACCGTACACAAAACCGTGAAGATCTTTACGAGATAGAAATGGAAGAAATGAAGGTGATTGAGCCCTATTTGCCACAGCAAATGACCCGCTTTGAAATTGAAGGTTATTTGCAGGAATTGATAAGCAGGGTAGGGGCAACCTCAACCAGCGATATGGGTAAGGTAATGGGAGTGGCTAACAAAGAACTTGCAGGTAAGGCCGATGGCAAAACCATATCAGAAGTAGTAAGGCAATTATTAGGTTAAGCTTTAATTTATTATAATTGTTGTAACTCATCCGTAATAAA
>NZ_JBCECK010000170.1:0-10003 GCF_039207105.1 Mucilaginibacter sp. | reverse complement strand
AAAAACTGGGCGATGATAAAGTAGTGCTTGGCCTTTCAGGCGGTGTCGATTCATCAGTTGCTGCAGTGCTGCTGCATCAGGCTATCGGCAAAAACCTGCATTGTATATTTGTAGATAATGGTCTGCTGCGTAAAGACGAATACGAACAAGTGCTTGACTCTTATAAGCACATGGGCCTAAATATAAAAGGTATTGATGCCAAGCAACGTTTTTATGATGCGCTGGCGGGCTTAACCGATCCGGAAAAGAAACGTAAAGCCATTGGTCGCGTGTTTATTGAAGTTTTTGACGATGCCGCGCACGAGGTTCAGGATGTAAAATGGTTAGGACAAGGAACCATCTATCCCGACGTTATTGAATCTGTTTCGGTAAAAGGGCCATCGGCCACTATTAAATCGCACCATAATGTTGGCGGTTTGCCCGATTTTATGAAACTTAAAGTAGTTGAACCGCTAAATACCCTATTTAAGGATGAGGTGAGGCGCGTAGGTAAAGCTTTAAATATTGATCCAAATATTTTAGGCAGGCACCCATTCCCGGGACCTGGATTGGCTATCAGGATTTTAGGTGATATTACACCAGAAAAAGTAGCTATATTGCAGGAAGCCGACGCAATTTATATCAACAATTTGCGATCATACGGTGTTTACGATAAGGTTTGGCAGGCCGGCGCTATATTTTTGCCGGTACAATCAGTAGGGGTTATGGGCGATGAGCGTACCTATGAGAACGTGATTTGCCTGCGTGCCGTTGAATCACTGGATGGGATGACAGCCGACTGGTGCCATTTACCTTATGATCTGCTGGCCAAAATCTCTAACGAGATCATCAATAACGTAAAAGGAATTAACCGGGTAGTATATGATATCAGTTCAAAACCACCTGCTACCATTGAGTGGGAATAAATGGTTATTGTTTTTTATAACGGCGCTGATACTGGGTGCATGTTCTCCAAAGGTGCAGCCTGTATCAACGTCTGTAAAAAAGCAAACTGAAAGGCCCGTAACCAAAGCCGAAGAAAAAGCTGCTGCTAAACCAGAGACAAAGGTTCATGTCATATCCATGATATTGCCTTTGGGACTTGATCATGTTGCGCCCCGTAACTATAGCAGTGCCGGCTTAACCCAGGCCAACATGAGTGTGGAGTACTACCAGGGCTTTAAGCTCGCGTTAGATTCATTGGCCGGTAGCGGAGCAAACTTTAAGCTGCAACTGTATGATTCAAAAGACGACGCATCAGCAGCGCACAGCCTGGCATATAATCCCCAGATCAGGACAAGCGACTTCATTGTAGGGCCCGTTTTTCCAGAAGGGATAAAAGTATTTTCGGCTACCATGGGCCTTCGTGCGCCCATTTTATCACCATTGTCGCCAGCCTCCCCCGCTACTATAAAAAATAATAACCTCATAACCGCTATTACTCCGTTGGAGTATCACGCATGGGGCGCGGCGCAGTACATCAACGACAAAATAAAGCCAAAAAAAATATTTATCCTGCGCTCAGGCTTTAGTCAGGAGAACGATTATGTAGTTAACTTTAAAAAAGCTACCGATAGCCTGGGCAAAAAGAAAGTAAAAGTGGTAAGTGTTGTTATATCACGCGGGCAGCTGAGTGGCTTAGTGCCGCAGCTGTCAAAAACAGAACAGAATGTATTTGTGATACCGGCTACCGATCAGGCTTTTTTAGGGGTGACCTTACGGTCGTTAGATACGTTGAATAAAAATTATCCGGTAACCTTATTCGGGCACCCAAGCTGGGAAAAATTCAGTTTTTTAAAGACTGATATGCTACAGCGGTTAAAAACACATATTACCTCAACCGATAAAATAAATTATAAACAGGAGGCTACTATTACCTTTTTGCGCAACTATCGTAAAGCTTATCACGTTGAACCAACCGAATATGCTATAAAAGGGTTTGACGAAGGCTTGTATTTTGGAACGCAGCTTTTTGAAGGCAATAAAGGAATGGTTGATTTGGATAAAACAGATTTTACCGGAATACACAACAACTTCTATTTTGTAAAAAAAACCGGGTTAGGTTGGGTGAATGCGCATGTAAATATATTAATGTACACTAACTTTGAGTTAAAACAGGTAGAATGAAGGCTATAAACCAGCTTAAAACGTTTCAGCGAATTTTGGGTGAATACCCTGCCGATACGCCTCTAAGTAAGTTTTTACCCGGCTTTTACAGACAAAATAAGCAAATGGGCTCAACCGACAGGCGTGTAGCCAACAGGTTGGTATATAACTATTTCAGAATAGGCAGGGTATTGCCTGATGTACCTGCCGATGAGCGCCTGCTTGTAGCCGAGTTTTTATGCAACACCCAAACCAATTCCTTTTTACAAAATTTTAAGCCTGAATGGGCCGCCTGTGTAGGTTTTACCATTGATGATAAGCTTGCCCTGGTTAAGGCGGCGTATCCGGCATTTGATTTAAATGATGTATTTCCCTGGGGTACGCAATTATCGCCGGGCGTTGACCGTGATGCTTTCCTGAAATCGTTTTTTAATCAGCCCGATCTGTTTATCAGGGTGCGTAACGGGTACGATCATTTGGTAAAAGGCGAACTGAGCAAAGCCGAGGTTGTGTTTAAGGATGAGGGCAATGGCTGCCTCTCGTTGCCGAATGGTACCCGGTTGGAAACCATATTCCCTAAGCAGCACTGGTTTGAGGTGCAGGATTATTCATCGCAGCAAACCGGCAATTTTTTCAGGCCACAGCGCTGGGATAGCTGGTGGGATGCTTGCGCGGCATCGGGCGGTAAATCGTTGCTGTTGCATGAAGATGAGCCAAATATTAAACTGGTGGTGTCTGATATCCGCGAGTCGGTACTGGCCAACCTGGATGAGCGCTTTCATTTAGCCGGGCTTACCAAATATCAAAAAAAGGCGCTCGACCTAACCACTAATGTTGATCAGGTGCTGCATGATTATGCCTTTGACGGTATTATCCTTGATGCTCCATGCAGCGGTTCGGGCACCTGGGGCCGTACGCCCGAAATGATAGCCCAGTTTGATGAGCACAAGATCGAGTTTTTTCAAAAGCTGCAAAAAAGCATTGCCAAAAACGTAGTAAAATACCTGAAGCCCGGCAAACCCATTATATACATTACCTGCTCGGCCTTTAAAGGGGAGAATGAGGACGTGGTGGACTTTTTGGTCAATGAACTCGGCCTAAAACTCGAAGAAAGCAAGGTACTCAAAGGCTATGAGCGCAAGGCTGATACTATGTTTGTGGCCAGGCTGAGTCCGATAGCCTGAATATAATATTGGCGATATGAAGTTATACAAAACAAAGCTTATAGGCTATTTAACGCTAATCTTATTATTAAGCATTGCAGTAAACTATTTTTTACCTCCTAATGGTATACTGTTATCCCCCGTTTCCATGTCGTTAATGGTCTGGCTTATATTATTTACTAAAAATGATCTCCAGATTTTCATAAAATCAGTATTCTGCTACTTGTGTATAGGTTTGAATGATATTGGTGTTAAGCTTTTTGCCGGTGGGATACACGACTGGGAAGGACAAGGGTTTATAACCCTTTTTCTTTTCATAGGTTTTTTTTCATGCGCTATTATGCTATTGGTCGCTGTTTACAGGGAACAAGGAGCTGGTAAATGGGTTAAAACCATAAGTATTGTGGCTTTTATGCTGCTTGTTTATGCCAACATCCAATTGTTTCAAAAATTGGGCCTTGATGCACGCTATTGTTAGCACATTTTGCACCATTGCACTGTAACAAACCGCTGTAAATGATCGTCTGTATAATTAAACATAATATACTATGGACATCAACCTCATCAACGTAAATGATTTTACGATAGCCGAGATCATATCTGATACAGTAGAAATTAACAGTACCCAGGACGCGTTGGATATACTGGCCAATTGCGCCTATCAGGATGCAAAAAGGATCATTATCCATAAAGAAAACATCACCGAAAGCTTCTTTGATCTGAAAACAACCCTTGCGGGCGATATCCTCCAAAAGTTCTCCAATTACAATGTGAAACTGGCCATAGTAGGCGATTTTTCGATTTATACAAGCAAAAGTCTGCGCGATTTTATTTATGAAAGCAATAAGGCCGGCCGGATCAGTTTTGTTGCCACCAAAGATGAAGCGATAGAAGCTTTATCTGGTGGCATTAGGGTTTAGGTACCTTATTAAATCTGCATTTCTGGACTTACTACCAAAATCCTGTCATTGCGAGGAACGAAGCAATCGCGAACAATACAAGGCTTCAATGCAAAGTTTGCGATTGTCACACCATCGCTCATAATGCCATGATTTTGAGGGTAAAATAAAAATAAATTTGCGCAACTGATTGATTGCACTTATATTTGCAATCAATCAGTTGCAGATATAATGAGACGAGACATTTTTCAAGCCATAGCCGATCCAACACGCCGGGCAATTTTAAGCCTGCTGGCCCTGCAAGCCATGACACCCAATGCTATTGCCGAGCACTTTGACAGCAGCAGGCAAGCGGTATCCAAACATATACAGATCCTGACAGAATGCGAAGTGGTTAAACACCAGCAAACCGGCCGGGAGATCTACTACCACTTTAATCCTGAAAAAATGAAAGAGATAGACATATGGCTTGATCGTTTCCGTAAGCTTTGGGACGATCGTTTTGATCAGTTAGATGACCTATTAAAAGACCTATAAACTAACCATTATGACAACAAAAACAGAGATCACTAAAGATGTGGCAAACAAAAAAATCAACGTAACGCGCGCATTTACCGCTCCCGTTGAAAAAGTATGGAAAGCATGGACAGACAGTAGTATTCTGGACAAATGGTGGGCACCAAGACCCTGGCGCGCCGAAACCAAATCGCTTGATTTTAGGGCTGGTGGTTTATGGTTGTACTGCATGGCAGGGCCAAACGGCGAAAAATCATGGTGCAGGGTTGATATCAAAACTGTTGACCCGCAGCAAGGTTTCACTGCAACCACGAGGTTTTGCGATGAAGAGGGTAACCCCGACGATAGTTTCCCGAGTATGCATTGGCTAACCCAGTTTTCGGCTACAGCAACAGGAACCAATGTTGATGTGGAGATATCATTTGATAACGAAGCCGATCTGCAAAAAATAGTTGAAATGGGCTTTGAGCAAGGCTTTACGATGGCACTGGGTAACCTTGATGAAGTATTGGAAGCATAATCACTTAAAAATAGTAGCAATAAAAAAGGAGGCCGTTCTCAAAGAACAGCCTCCTTTTTTATTTGTCATAATTGCTAAGAGCTCCCCCTTCAGGGGGCTGGGGGCCTAAAGATGCGTATTACTCCTGAATAATTTAATGGCAATGGCCAGCAGGATAATGCCGAAAGCCTTGCGCAGTATACTGAGGCCAATAGGGCCCAGCAACTTTTCGAGCCATTTTACATTTTTAAGTACAAAGTAAACCACAATGGTATTGAGTACAATGCCTACCATGATATTTTGGGTCTGGTATTGTGATTTTAAAGAGAGGAGGGTAGTCATGGTTCCCGCGCCGGCTATCAGCGGGAACGCGATAGGTACTATAGAAGCGGCCTGGGGTATTTCCTCCTTAAAAAAATCAACCCCCAGTATCATTTCCATCGCGATAATAAATATCACCAGCGAGCCCGCTATGGCGAATGAGGCAATATCCAAACCAATGATGGCCAGCAGCTGATCGCCCACAAACAGGAAGCCAATCATCAATACCAGTACCGCTACACTGGCTTTCTCCGACTCGATATGGCCTACACGCTGACGCACCTGTATAATCACGGGTATGGCGCCAAGGATATCAATAATGGCGAAAAGTATCATCGTAACAGAGAGTATCTCCCTGAAAATTAGCTTGTGCATGGCAGAATAATTATGCTTTTAACGTTAATCTGAAACTAAGTAAAAGTGCTATTAAAATATAGAGGGAAGATAAAAAGAAAATGGCATGTACCGAAATTAACCCGGCAAATCCGGCGGTAAGCGGCCCAATGGTTTGCCCTATGGAGGCATATGATTGATTAATACCCAGGATCTTACCTTGTTCGTTATGATTAATATGATCGGCAATAATAGCGTTGATCATGGGGTTACGTAAACCGTTGAACAAACCATAAAGGCAGATGCCGGTAATAAAGCTAATAAACTCATTCGTAAGCCCGGTTAGAAACATGGCCCCTAAACATAAAACGGTTGACAGCAAAAGGATCTTTGATTTTGACGACAGCCATTTGGTAAGTAGGGGCACACTCAGCTGCATAATAATACCGCTTATGCCAAAGCCGGCGTACAAAATACCTATTTGTGTAGGGTTGATCTTTAACACATCAACACTAAAGGTTTGAAAACCGATGATCATGGTAAACTGCGCCATAGTAAGCAGGAAACCTGTAAACACGGCTGTACCTATCACCTGGCGTTTTAAGGTGGTTACCAATGATGAAAATTTGAAGTTACCGGTAACATCTTTTTTGTCAGATGGCTTTACCGGATTGGTTTCCTTTAGGAAAAATATACTACAAAGCGTACCGATCAGTGCTATACCTGCCGCGAAAAAGAACGGTACCTGCGGACCGAACTTATTGAGCAAACCGCCAATAGCCGGGCCTATCACAAATCCAAAACCAAATGCCGAGCTCAGTATGCCAAACTTTTTTGCCCGGTTTTGCGGCGTGGCTGTATCAGACACCATAGCCTGTGCCACTGATACATTGCCTCCGGTAATACCATCCAATATGCGGGCTGCAAACATCATGAAAATATTACTGGCCCAGGCAAATAAAAGAAACGAAAGGCAGGTACCCGCCAGGCTGATGATGAGCAAAGGTTTGCGCCCCCATTTATCAGATAAAGAACCCAGAATAGGAGTAGTAAAAAACTGGGCTATGGAAAAGGAGGCGGTGAGTATACCCAGTGTTTCGCCGGTTATGCCAAATGTTTTGCCATAAGTGTACAAAACAGGTACAATGATGCCAAAGCCCAGCGAGTTAATGATACAAACAAATACTAATACCCACAGGTTTTTGTCGCCTCTCATAAATTGGTATTAATGCAGATAATAAAAGATAAGGTAATAAAAAAGGTTCTGAAAAATCAGAACCTTTTTTAAATGTATGATGAAACTTACTGTTTACTCAACAAATTTGGGGTTGATAGAATCATTGGCGCCTTCAACCTTACCATGCCTTACATGCGAACGTTTAATGCTGTAGCCAAAGTAAATAACAAAGCCGATCAGCAACCAAACAATTAAACGGGCCCAGTTTTCCCAGCCCTCACTGGCAATCATACATAAACAGATGAGCGCGCCAAGCGGGCAAACGATCATATAAAGCGGTGTCTGGAACGGACGTACAATGTTAGGATCTGTTCTGCGAAGAATGAATATACCCACGCAAACCAGTACGAAAGCGAACAGGGTACCTATACTTACCATGTCGCCCACGTATTTATCAGGAATAAAGCCTGCAAATAATGATACGAACACGAAAAATAACCATTGTGATTTATATGGGGTACGATGTTTAGGATGCAATTTTGAAAATACCTTAGGGATCAAACCATCGGTGCTCATGGTATAAAATACACGGGTTTGGCCCATCAGCATCACCAGGATAACTGAAGAGAAACCGGCCAAAATAGATACCGTAACAAACGATGCCAACCATCCGTAACCCGGCATGGCTGTTTTTATAGCATAACTAACAGATGCCTCTTTACCCTGAATAAGGAAGTCTTTGTATGATACCAGGCCTGTAAGCACGTGTGAAAACAAGATGTAAAGCGCAGTACAAAAAACCAACGAGATCAGGATACCTTTTGGCATATCCCTTTGCGGGTTTTTAGCTTCCTGTGCCGCGGTAGAAACCGCGTCGAAACCGATAAAGGCGAAGAATACCACACTGGCGCCGCGTAAAACACCCAGCCAACCGTGGTTGAATGTATCGCCGTAATCAACAATACCTGTACTCACTTTAACAACACCTGCATCGGCAGGGATCATATATGGTGTATGGAAAGCCGGATTAATAAAGTGCCAGCCCAAGCCAATGATCATCAATACGATAGCCACCTTAACAATTACGATGATGTTGTTAACCAGGGCCGATTCTGCTGTACCACGAATTAATAGCAGGGTTAACAGGAAAAGTACCAGTATGGCTGGCAAATTGATGATACCTCTTGTACCCAATTCGGCTGCATACATGCCTGTAGTTGTGTTGGATACCTCGAAGAACGAGTGTGTCCATTGGTACGGTATGTGGAAGTTGAAGAATGTAGTTAAAAATTCATTGAAATATTGCGACCAGCCTATAGCTACAGTTGCGGCTCCAAGCGCATATTCCAGTACCAGATCCCATCCTATGATCCAGGCAATAAACTCGCCCATTGTAGCATAAGAATAGGTATAAGCCGAACCGGCAATAGGTATCATACTGGCAAATTCTGCATAGCATAAGCCAGCCAAGGCGCAACCTGCCGCCGCGATAAGGAACGAAATAGTAACAGCCGGACCTGCATGTTCACCCGCCGCTGCTGCCGTGCGCACAAAAATACCGGCACCTATAATGGCACCAATACCCAATGCTATCAGCGACCCAACGCCTAAGGTTCTTTTCAGCGATTTTTCTGTTTCTTGCGAAGCAGCCATCAATTGCTGAATAGGTTTCTTAATAAATAACTTCATTTTAAAATAGTAAGATCAGTAGTAAAAATTTAAAAATTCACATTCCCCCAAACGTACTTAAATTTATTGAAAACATAAAGTGCCGAATGTAACCAAAGTTGGGGATAATAAAACCAATTATAGTTCGGAAAATACACTAAATCCATAGAGTATCAGTGTTTTGTGTTTGATTTTGTAAGTGCCTCATCCTTAGTGCGCGTATCCATATGCTATGTTTTTCAAGAACGTGGGGTTTTCTTAAAAAGCCGCAAATGTATATAATCTGATATTCACTTTAAATTATTTTGCGGTTAAAATTTACTATCCCATTTTATTCCATCACGATGCTTAAAATGCCGGAATGCGTAAAATCAGGTGACAACATTACTGATATCAGTTACACCCAACCCCCAGTATAGGTGATGCGGCAAAGGTTCATTATGCCCTTACTTTGTATCATAGTTTTTAATACAAGCCAAAGCAATGAAAAGCATATTTCAAATTTCAGTTTTTATGTTGATAACCGATGTTAAAATACTAACGGCGGTACATCAGCTGATGTAACCTTGCAGCAGGCATTTTATGAGCATTTACTTAATCTATTTATAAACTTTATTTATCTACCTATGAAAACCATTTTTTTAAACAAATTCGCTTTTACCGCTGCAGCAGCCCTTATTGTTCTTTTTTCCTTCTCGTCTTGCAGTAAAGACAAGGATAACAATAACACTATGCCTGCTAAAAAAACAGCCACACTCAATTTTTCGGGAGCTAATGAAGTGCCGGCCAATAACAGTACGGGCACAGGCAGCGGACAGGTATCATTTGACCCGGCTGCAAAGACCATTACCTATAATGTTTCCTGGAAGTTGGGCTTACCTGCAGCAACCACTACCGATATGCACTTTCATGGTGCCGAAGATGGCTCCGATACCAAAAGCTCACCCGTTGTTGTTGAGCTGGAAGGTTTTTCGACCGGTAACTCGGGTAATTTTTCAGGAACTACCCGTGCACTTACCGATGCCGAAGTAAACCAGCTTTTAGCCGGCAAATGGTATATGAATATTCACAGCACCACAGTACCAGGCGGCGAATTAAGAGCCAACATCAAATTTTAAGTTCAGTTTTTTCTTTTGTTAATAGTTTGTGAGAGGGCCTGTGGAAACACAGGCTTTTCTTGTTTGGTTAGATTTAATCAATCAATAAAGACTTACAAATATTGTGACAACACTAACAACAGTAAGACTTACGAAGTTTTCAAAACTTCGTAAGTCTTCTTCTCCGCTACCGCAAGCGTTTGGCTTGTGGTGAATCATGCTTAGTTAGATGGTCTCGTTTGTTT
>NZ_JBCECK010000169.1:0-10005 GCF_039207105.1 Mucilaginibacter sp. | reverse complement strand
ACTATTAGGTGTTGACCGATTTATGTCCGAAGCCCGGGCCATTACCAATGTAATTGGCAATGGGGTTGCCACCATTGTAATTGCCAAAAGTGAAAAAGAGTTTGCCCCCCTGCCCCCTGAAGGGGGAGTTTCTTTGTAAAACTTCTTAAAATTTTATTTTAACATTTTTCAGCTCAAAATTGGATCACTTTTGCTGCTAAAAAGCTCAAAATCGAGGATATTTTGTCGTTTTTTATCAGTTTTGATGCGTTTTAGTTCATATTTTTCAGCTTTAAAAAGTTTTAAATAATTGATTATCAAACACTCCAGTAATTTACAGGCATTTTAATGAACTTTGGTATTAACCACAACGGCCCGTTACTCTTCAATTTAGAGCAACGGGCCGTTATATCTTTAAAGGTACGAAAATTTTTCTCATTTTTCCCTTATTAATGACCATTAGTAATGGCAAGATTTTCAATTCCCTCCCTTGGGAGGGGCGCGATGGTTTGTGTAATGGCAGGGAGGGGTTTATGCATTATTCTAAACGAATAGACTCATGGATAAAAACCCCTCCCTACACCCTCCCAAGGGAGGGAATTGCGCAATCCATGCTATTTATCCCTGCAAATCAACCCATTTAGAAGCCGGAGGCTCAATTACAAACCACCTTCAGCTTCTTCGTATAATCCGGATCAATGGGTTCGTTGGTTTGGGCCAGGCGCTGGGCACCTACGTTGGCGGGGCAGGCTATGCCATTGGGACCATCATAAATTAATCCTGGTTTGGTGCTGATCAGCTCTTGCGGAACATAGATCTGTACGGTGGTACGCTGGTAGCCATGCGGAACAAAGCGGATATAATATCCATCCGGATGTAGCGACCAGATACCCGATGGTACTTCCGGATCGGGTTGCGGGGCCAAACCGGCCAGCATGGCATATTTCTCCATATCCTCATAGGAAGCATTGCCCGAGGCTGCCAGTCGGCGGATATTATTTTCGGCCTCAAAAATACTTTGCGCGGCAGCCGGTAGCTGGTCTTTAGCCTTATCCATTACGCTGGCCGGCAATACGCCCAAAGCGCCACCTTCCAGCATCAGCAGCTCATTGGTTGATAATAATTTGGTTGCAGTTAGCTTAATATCATTCCCCATATCAACAAAACGGGTACGGGCAATAATGGCCCATAACAACACCTGGATGCTGCGTTGCTTAACATCTGCGTGTGTTTCGGCATGTTTCAATATCAATATCACCACATCGCGCTTAGGGCCAATAACGGGTGCAAGCATATAACCATCACCAGTGCTAGGGCCGCGTGTACCGGCATGCAGGCAGTAACTTTTATTGGTCATTTCGTAAAAGCCGGCGCAAAGTTTATAAGCTCCCTCGGGTGTTTTGGGTAACAGGTATAATGGCTCAGGTGTTTTACCCTCCATAAATGATGGTGGTTTGGAACCAGTTTTGTCCACATCTTTAAAACTGGTGCTAATGGCCTGGGGCTGTTTCAGTATCTTGCTTAAACTACCACCCGATACCATGTCCGATCCTTTATCCAGCAGTTTTTTTCCAAAACCGCCAAACTGGGCATGGGCCGCCGTGATACAGAACAGGCATGCGATGAGTGTAATGATAAGGTGTTTGTATGTTTTCATAGGTAACAGGTATGTGACGCTAAATTAATGAAAATGATATAAATACCGTATGCAGCCTGATTGAATAACCGTAGTTTTGATACCCGGATAATAATAGTCATTGAAAAGGCATGGACTTGAAAATTGCATAGCGTTAGTTACTCACCCGGTCCACGCTTCGCTGGACCACCCTCTCTTCGCCTGCGGCGGAAAGAGGGCTAGAAAATGGATGATGGATAAAAGACAAACGGTAAAAGAAAAAATCCTCCAACCCTCTTTCCGGCAAAGCCGAAGAGAGGGTCGACAAGCGCAGCGATGTCGGGGTGAGTCGATGAACATACCTTTTCATGATATTATCCTATCCGTGATCGCACATCAATAGCATATAAAAGTTTAGCATACACACACAAAACCTTAAACTTTTAATCACCAAAATGGTTCACCATAAAAGCATTTTTATCATGAAAAACAATTTTACAAAAAGCGCCGTGAGGCTAATTACTTTATTTGCTGCCATATGGCTTATTAGTACCCAATATGCCCGCGCGCAGGAGCAGGAATATGTATCGCCGGTGAAGCCGGCTCAAACGGGGAGGTCGCCGGGAGTTAAATCAAAACTCATCAATTCGGCACCTCAAACTTATATACTTGTGTTTGCCAAAGGCGATGAGATCTTGTCGGGCATTACCGAGTTCGCGCTAAAAAACAACATTAAAACCGCTCATTTTACCGCTATAGGCGATGCAACCAGCGCCAAAGTGGGCTGGTATGACAAAAACCGTAAAATGTTTAAGGTTATAGCCATTAATGAGCAGTCGGAAATTACCTCAATGGTGGGCGATATCGCTTGGTTCAATAATAGCAAACCATCGGTTCATGCGCATATTAACCTGGCCGATAGCAACGGTGTAGTACATGGCGGCCACCTGCTGGAAGCCTTTGTTTCGCCCACGCTGGAGGTTGTGCTAACTGTTGATCCGGTTGCCATGCATAAAAAATTTGCAGAGGAAAGCGGCATCAACATCATTGACCCGGATATGAAGTAAAAAAGCCTCATGAAGCCTACTATGTGGCTGAAGCTCATGAAACGTGGCCAAAATATCTTTGTAAAAAGATTGCCACAGCAGTAAATTAAATTTGACTTTAATGGCAATAACTTTAGCTTTGCCGTACTAAACGAAAAAAACCAATGAGTGTTCTCGTAAATAAAAATTCAAAAGTTATTGTACAAGGTTTCACAGGTAAAGAAGGTACTTACCATGCTGAGCAGATGATTGCATACGGTACACAGCTTGTTGGCGGTGTTACACCAGGCAAAGGCGGTCAGCAGCATTTAGACAGGCCGGTTTTCAACACCGTTAAAGACGCGGTTGATCAAACTGGTGCCGATGTATCTATCATTTTTGTACCTCCTGCTTTTGGTGCAGATGCCATTATGGAAGCTGCCGAAGCCGGTATCAAGGTTATTGTTTGTATCACCGAAGGTATCCCAACCAAGGATATGATTGAGGTAAAAGAATATTTAACTGATAAGGACGCGCGCCTTATTGGCCCTAACTGCCCGGGCATTATTACTGCCGACGAGAGCAAAATTGGTATCATGCCAGGCTTTATCTTCAAAAAAGGTAACGTTGGTGTGGTTTCAAAATCAGGTACTTTAACTTACGAAGCGGTTGACCAGGTAGTTAAAGCCGGTTTAGGTATCACTACTGCTATTGGTATTGGCGGCGACCCGATCATCGGTACCCCAACCAAAGAAGCTGTTGAATTATTAATGAACGACCCGGATACTCACGGTATCATCATGATAGGCGAAATTGGTGGTGGCATGGAAGCCGACGCTGCCCGCTGGATCAAAGAATTTGGCACTAAACCGGTTGTTGGTTTCATTGCCGGCCAAACTGCGCCTCCGGGCCGCCGTATGGGCCACGCTGGTGCTATTGTTGGCGGTGCCGATGATACTGCAGCTGCTAAAATGAAGATCATGGCCGAATGCGGTATCCGCGTAGTTGCATCGCCAGCCGAAATTGGCGCTGCTATGGCCGAAGAGTTGGCTAAATTAGCTGTTAAAGCTTAAGCCCCCTAACCCCCTAAAGGGGGACAGGAAAAATCATATTTAAAATCCTGGTCAGTTTTGGCCGGGATTTTTTTATTTACAAAATTTGTTTGAACCGGGATTTTGAGGATTAATAGGATTCCTGCCTCTACGCATCATTCCATGTATACTTGTGGTTTATTATACTGCAAATAAAAAGCCCGCGATCACACTCAAGTATCGCGGGCTTTTTGAAAAACAGGTAATTATACTAATTTTAAAAATTTGATGAGTCCGTTAAAATAAGTCTGCTGGTCATCGTACATGCAAAGGTGACTGCCATTTTCACAAATGAGCGAAGTTGCATTGGGTATTAGCTTAGCCATTTTCTTCATATCCTCAGGGTCCATTTCATCATATTTAGCACCGATGGTAAGGGTTTTAACCTTAATTTCGGGCAGGCGGTTCCAAACGTCCCATCCTTTAAAGTTGCCTGTTACCAGGAACTCACTTTTTCCCTGCATAAATTCATATATTTTATAGTTAGCATGCCGTAATGCGCGGGTAAATGGTTCTGGCCAGGGCTGGATGCGGCAAAGCATGGCAGGGTACAGATCTTCCATCATAATCTGGTTATATTCAGGCGAATCATAGTCTCCTTTTGCCTCCACTTCTGCAAGCTTTTTGGCTTTATCAGGACTTAATAACTTTTTAAAGGTATTAGAGTGCTTTAAGAAAGATTCGGCACTGGCAGCCATGTTGGAAATCACAAGTCCGCGTAAATGCTGCTGATATTTTAAGGCATACTCCATAGCCAGAACACCACCAAAAGAGTGGCCGTAAAGAATAAAATGGTCTAAACCAAGACCAACCCGTACCTCTTCTATCTCCTCAACATATCTTGGGATGGTCCATAGGCTGGTATCTTCCGGAACATCAGAGTTATTGTTGCCTAACTGGTCGTAATAATACATCTCGATACCGGCCTGAGGTAAAAAAGATTCCATCGCTTCCAGATATTCATGACCAAAGCCTGGGCCGCCGTGCAATATGAGCACTTTGATGGCACCACTGCCAATTTTCTTGGTCCATACCTTATACTTACCCTTTACAACCGGAATCATTTTAATTCCGGCAACTTTTATACCCGGCGGGTTAAGGGTATCGTCTATATCTAAAAAGGAATCGTGTTTGGTATGATGTTTCGGGCTGGCAGCCAGGAGATTTTTATGAGTAGCTCCAATCAATAGCGAAGCTAACGTACCTGAAATGAAATTTCGTCTGTTAAAATTCATATATTCTTGTTCAGTTAATTTTTTAACGGTTTGTAAAGTTACCTACAAGAAACATCGTTTGGTATAACCAAATTCGGTGAATTATTAGTGTGATGCTGAGTATTGATTAATCTATATGATAATGATTAATCGTCATATAGAACTTGTTTCAGTACCCTATATGATATGCTGTACAATATGGCGGTTACTTATCCTGTGGGGTCCCGAAATAAATTCGGGACGACGTGCGGAATGAAATGTGTGGAAGCTATCTAAGAAATCACGGTAATCCTAAAATCCCATAAATTGTGATTCAGACAAACACCTACACCAGCCCCATATTCACTCTATATTCCTGTTGGATAATCAGGAGGCAATTGGCGCAGAGGCATCCTTCATACAGTTCGCTTACGTACTGCACCTCGTTAAGGCTGAGCTGCACCGTACTGCACTGGCACTTGGTGAATGAATTGGCTTTACATTCAAAAGGTGCCTCACAACGTTCGCAACGGATGATCTCGTGTTTATGCATTTTGTTTTTTAGTCCGGAAGTCGGGAAGTCCGCATGAGTCCGGAAGTTATTTGATACAAAATTACGGATAATAGCGGTAGTTTAGTCCGAAAGTCGGAAAGTCCGCATAAGTCCGGAAGTTATTTGGTACAAATTTACAGATAATAGTAATAGACATAATAAACACTACGGTCAGCGTAAAGCCATCAAAAAAATAAAAAGTCCGTAAAACTTTTCAGTTTACGGACTTAAAATCATCTTTACTTTCAGACTTATACGGACTTTCCGACTTCCGGACTAAAGGTTGTCTTTACTTTCGGACTTCCCGACCCAAGCGGACTTCCGGACTAATTATGCTGAACAAGTAACGCAGCCTTCTTCCATCGAGCAGCTTGGGCCTTCTGGTACGTTGTCAGCAATTTGTGCTACGTGTTCCGGAATCACAGGCTCCATGTTTGAACCGCCCTGGTTTTCAACCGTGAACTTAACAGCTTGTGATGCCGCTTGTGTGCGCAGATAGTACATACCGGTTTTTAAACCTTTTTTCCATGCGTAGAAGTGCATTGAAGTCAGTTTAGATGCGTTTGGCGCATTGATGAACAGGTTTAATGATTGCGACTGGCAAACGTAAGCCCCCCTATCAGCAGCCATATCAATGATGTTACGCATTTTTATTTCCCAAACTGTTTTGTACAGTTCTTTGATATCAGCAGGTATCTCGGCAATATCCTGGATAGATCCATTAGCGGTGATGATCTTATCTTTCATCGCCGGGGTCCATAAGCCAAGGTTAACCAAATCGCGCAGTAAGTATTTATTTACTACAATAAACTCACCGCTTAATACACGGCGGGTGTAAATGTTGGATGTGTATGGCTCAAAGCACTCGTTATTACCCAATATTTGTGAGGTAGAGGCGGTTGGCATTGGCGCTACTAACAGCGAGTTACGTACACCGTGGTTCATCACATCCAGGCGCAGGTTTTCCCAATCCCAACGGGTGCTGGCAGGCGATACATTCCACAGATCAAACTGGAACTTACCTTTTGACAACGGTGAACCCTGGAAGGTTTCGTAAGCGCCATCTTTAATAGCCAGGTCTTTTGAAGCCGTCATGGCTGCAAAATAAATGGTTTCAAAAATTTCTTTGTTCAGTTGTTTAGCTTCGTCGCTTTCAAACGGCATGCGCAGCTGAATAAAGGTATCGGCTAAACCTTGTACACCTAAACCAATAGGGCGATGCCTTAAGTTAGAGTATTCTGCCTCGGCAACAGGATAGTAGTTACCATCAATAATACGGTTAAGGTTCAGGGTAGCCTGATAAGTTACCTCATATAATTTCTGGTGATCAAACTCACCGTTAATTACGTAGCGAGGTAATGCTAACGAAGCCAGGTTACAAACCGCAATTTCGTTGGCATCGGTATACTCCATAATTTCGGTACAAAGGTTTGAGCTTTTGATAGTACCTAAATTTTGCTGGTTTGATTTGCTATTGGCAGCGTCTTTATATAACAGGTATGGTGTACCGGTTTCAACCTGGGCGTCCAATACAGCAAACCAAAGATCCTGTGCTTTAATCACCTTACGGGCGCGGCCTTCTTTTTCGTAACGGGTATACAGTTCAACAAACTCGGCACCGAAGCAATCGGCCAGGCCTGGTGCTTCATGCGGGCAAAACAGGCTCCAATCAGCATTGGCTTCCACACGCTCCATGAACAGGTCAGACACCCAAAGGGCATAAAACAAGTCGCGGGCACGCATCTCTTCCTTACCGTGGTTTTTGCGCAGATCTAAGAATTCAAATATATCTGCATGCCAAGGCTCTAAATAAATAGCGAAGGCGCCTTTACGTTTACCGCCGCCCTGGTCAACATAACGGGCAGTATCGTTAAATACGCGCAACATTGGGATAATACCGTTGCTGGTACCGTTTGTACCGCTGATGTATGAACCTGTAGCCCTTACATTATGGATGCTTAAGCCAATACCACCGGCACTTTGTGATATTTTGGCAGTTTGTTTTAATGTATCGTAAATACCATCAATGCTGTCATCCTTCATGGTTAATAAAAAGCATGAAGACATTTGTGGTTTTGGTGTACCCGCGTTAAACAGCGTAGGAGTAGCGTGGGTAAACCAGCGCTCGCTCATTAAGTGGTATGTTTTGATAGCGCTTTCGATATCCTCTTTGTGAATACCAACAGATACACGCATAAACAGGTGTTGCGGGCGCTCGGCTATTTTACCGTTAATTTTTAACAGGTATGATTTTTCAAGGGTTTTGAAACCGAAGTAGTCAAAGCCAAAGTCGCGATCGTAAATGATGGTGCTGTCCAGCAGTTCGGAGTTCTTTTCAATTACTTCCCAAACATCATCGGCAATAAGCGACGCGTCTTTACCGGTTTTAGGATCAACATAGCCGTGCAATAAACGCATGGTTTCTGAAAACGACTTAATGGTGTTTTTGTGCAGGTTTGATACCGCTATACGCGAAGCCAGCAAAGCATAGTCAGGGTGCTTTGTGGTTAATGATGCAGCGGTTTCGGCAGCAAGGTTATCCAGTTCAGAGGTAGTTACACCATCAAATAAACCTTCAATTACCTTTTTTGCTACATCAATGGGGTCAACCAGGTTAAACCCATAGCACAGTTTTTCAATACGTGCTGTGATCTTGTCGAATTTAACCGACTCTTTTCTACCGTCTCTTTTTACTACAAGCATATTGATAAGTATTTAGTGGTTTGGTATCGGGCAGCGATTTTAAAACCAAACTTGTTGTATATATAATGTATGTTAATTCTTTTTCAGTATTGAGCTTTTAGTATCAAGTATTTAGTATCAGGTATCAAGATTTTTTAATGCATGAACATCGTTTTTGTCATGATACTTGATACTAACTACTTGATACTACTTGCTAAAAATCCTCGTCCAATGAAAACGCCTTGCTTTCGGTGGTGTTGTTAAGCACACCGCTTTTTTGGTAGTCGCCTACGCGTTTTTCAAAGAAGTTGGTTTTACCCTGTAATGATATCATTTCCATGAAATCAAAAGGATTAGTAGCATTATAATGCTTTTCGTAACCCAGTTCGGTCAGCCATCTGTCGGCCACAAACTCAATGTACTGGCTCATCATTTTGGCGTTCATGCCAATCAGGTTAACCGGCAGGGCATCTGTTACAAATTCTTTTTCAATTTCAACCGCGTCGGTAATAATTTTGGTTACCTGCTCGGCCGGAAGCCTGTTTTGCAGCATTTTGTATAGCAAGCATGCAAACTCGCAGTGTGAGCCTTCATCACGTGATATCAGCTCGTTGCTGAAAGTAAGTCCCGGCATCAAACCGCGCTTTTTAAGCCAGAATATAGAGCAGAAGCTACCTGAAAAGAAAATGCCTTCCACAGCGGCAAATGCCACCAAACGCTCGGCAAAGTTGCCGTTGTTAATCCAGCGCAGTGCCCACTCGGCTTTTTTACCTACACAAGGTACGGTCTCGATGGCGTGGAAAAGACGGTCTTTTTCAATAGGATCTTTCACGTATGTATCTATTAACAGGGCATAGGTTTCTGAGTGGATATTCTCCATCATGATCTGGAAGCCGTAGAAGCAACGTGCCTCGGGCAACTGAACCTCGCTCATGAAGTTTACAGCCAGGTTTTCGTTCACAATGCCATCGCTCGCGGCAAAAAATGCCAGGATGTGCGATATAAAATGCTTCTCGCCCGCGTTCAGATTTTCCCAATGTTTCAGGTCGTCGGAAAGGTCTATCTCTTCGGCGGTCCAGAAGCTGGCTTCGGCTTTTTTATACATCTCCCAAATGGCGGGATACTTGATGGGCAGTATTACAAATCTGTCCTTGTTCTCTCTCAGTAATACTTCTTCTTCCTGTTTCATAGATACCTTTTTTATATCGTTATTACTTTACTTACCGTCATCAGACACGAAAGCCGGCCTTAAAAATTTTAAAGCCTTTTTATTTTTGCAATTAATCTCACCAATTGCAAGTTTAATTATGTAACGTACTGACAGATAAGTTATTAAGTTTGGATGAGGGACACATCCTGCTGTCTTTCTGAATACCTTATACAACAAAGTTAATGTTTGACTTTTAAAGATTTTAGTGTTAGTTTTTAACAAACCTGTGAGTTATTAACACTTTGCATATTTATTTTAAGCGATCAAAAATTAATGAACTTGATTACAGCTATTTAAAAAACACCGTCAAAATCGGCCGTCCAAAAACTTGCAAAAAACAATAATTTAACATTATAAATTACTTTACTTAACACCGACAATTATTACGAATAGCATAACGCCCCCGCTAAGTGTCGATTTAAATTTCGAAATGAGGTGTGATAAAAATGCTGATCACCTCATTGTGGAAAACAAAATATCCCGGAAAGCGGTAGCTTACCGGGATATTCCTTGTTTTGTATGAATTATTTCGCGTCGGCAACCGGCACAAATTTCATCGATACAGAATTTACGCAGTGACGGGTGTTTTTAGGTGTAAAATATTCGCCCTCAAAAACGTGACCTAAGTGAGCGCCGCAATTGGCGCACACAATTTCA
>NZ_JBCECK010000168.1:0-10089 GCF_039207105.1 Mucilaginibacter sp. | reverse complement strand
GAGGCATCTAATCTCGCCGATATTACTGCCAAACTACGACTGCTGATGAAGGATCCGGACAAGCTAACCACTCAGGGAAATCATGCCAAGGATCATATAGCACACTGGAGTTTTAACAACCAGGCAAATGCCATTTTAAAACGAGTTAATAATGATTATGCCAGCTAAACAGTTCTCCCTGGAGCGTATTATCGTTTTATATATTCCCTGGATGTTATCTATTTTGTTAAAAAACGATTACGAATTATCTTACCTGATTGCCTGGCTGGGATCATTCCTGATATTTTTCCTCACATTAACAGGTTGGGTAACACCTCTTCCTCATGACAGACCGGTCTCGGAACAGCTGATGCGCCCAATTTTTTTGGTGCAAATAATTTTTGCCGGTTATATGGCCTGTACCTCCATATTTTATTTTATGGACGTGTTAGGCTATGATAATTTTGAAAAGCTGGGCACCACCCTTACCGATCATAACAGGATGCAATACACTGCTCAGTGCCAGCAATATTATTGTTTGGGCCATGCCGCTTTCGTTACGGGCATCCTGGTTTTTATGCGCTATCCTGTGCAATCAGTTTACTATATTGAAAAACAAAAGCTGGCCAACCTGCTGATGCTATTTGCCATCATCAGTTTTCCTGTTTCTCTGATTTTTTTAAAGCTCCCTGGCCTGTCCCAGTTTTATTACCAATTGAATACCTTAAGCTTTATTGCCGGTACATTAGCGCTTGCCTTTGCTATTCCGCTCCGGAAGGCCAAAAACATTGTCATTTGCCTCCTTTTTTATTTTTTTAACTTTTATCAGGCTCTCGTTTCCGGATTCAAAGAACCTATTATCATTAGTGTATTAGTATTGGGCATATTTCTTTATCCCAGCTTTAAAAAGCTGGTGATCGTCATTTTCATCCCCATCCTGTTACTACTCTTCGTGTTGCTACCCACGTATAATCATGCTTTCAGGCAAAGCGCATGGTCAGACGACCAATCTGCTGAACAGGCCAGCCAGCAAGCCATAGATGCCACCCTAAATGCCGGATCTAATGACCTGGACGAATCGAATTGGGATTTCCTGGTTTACCGTTTGAGCGAGATTGATATGTTTATCCGGTTTACTCAGTCAACTCCCAAAAACATAGATTTTTACGGAACAACCTTGCTAACGCAATCTGGAATAGCTTTGATTCCCAGGGTCTTCTGGCCAGCAAAACCCAGTACCGAGGACTTGATCATGGAACGGGTATATGCCGCAGGCGTAATTAACAGAGCTTCAACAGTATCAGCTAAACCTGCTTTTGTAGTAGATGCTTACCTTTCAGCCGGAGGGTATGGCGTTTTTCTATTCCTTCTTATTTATGGCGCTGTGGCGCAACTGATCTCCATCAAGGCCGAAAGCCTCTTCGGAGGGTATATTTTCGGTACTGCCCTTATATTCAGCGGATTGTTCCAAATCATGTGGCGTGGGATCAGTTTTGAATTTATCATTAATTCGGTATTCTGGAGTTATATTACCATGCTGGTCATTCATAGACTATTATTATCCACCCATATCTTAAAGAGAATCTGAAGATCCGGCGAGTCCCTCTTCGCTGAAAATGTTAACAAAAGTGTCAAAAAGCCTTTTAATTATATATTAAAAGGCTTTTTCTATTTTCCATACTACCAAAAATCGCGTCACTGTACTGTGCGATTTGAAAATCCCAAACTTCTGGTGCCCCTAACTTCCTTAATAGCTTCACCTCCTTTATTAAGACAGCTAAACAACTTCCGGAAGTTATGCGATTCCATAATTGCTCACGCCCTCGTGTTTTCTCAGGCCACAACCATAGTATAGTGCTAACATGGCTTTATCTCTTAACCCGAAAAGATCGTCTTTAGCGACTATGTAAAGCTGTTGCACTTCTTTGATGGTCAGCACCTCCCTGGTGTTTGTTGTCTTATCCTTGATACGGATGGTAGCATCAAAGCTTTGTTGTCCGCTTTCCGTAAGATAACGGCTGAACCTACGGACAACCTTCATTTGCTTACGGATATAGTTTACGCTCAATCCTCCGCCTGATTTTTGGTTTGTCCTTTGGTACAGGCAGTTTAGATAGGCTTTTATATGGTGTTCCTGTATTGCTGCTATACTGTGGCAGTCACCTGCTTCCAGGAAGTTAAAGAACTCCATCAGCATCTTGGGCATATCTCTTTGGCTTGTGGGTTCAAAGTTCAGAATGCGGAACCACTCGGTGAAACCGGCATGTAAGCGGGTATAGGTAGGGTTCATCTGTTTATATAATAATAGTTGCCTCTTGTTTTACAGGCTTACAGGGTTACTATCTTCTTCTTATTGGTTCTCTGTGGTTTATGTAACCCATCAGTGCTTTGGGCTACTGTTGGTTTACAGGCTACAGAGTTGATCGTTTCCAATATGGCCCTGACCATTTGTCGGGTATTATTGGTGAGGGATTCGAAATCGTTCCAACTGGTTACCTTATACTCAAAGCCTTTATATCTGCTGCCACGTACTATTTTGATGTAACCCATCAGTTCCAGTTCGTGCAGGTAACGTTGCATACTGCTGGGTGTTATCCGGAGTATGGAACGGATATCTTTGCTATAAAAGCTTTCGGTATGGTTTTGCTTTAACCAGGTCTTTAGCTTCTCAAAGACAGTACGGCAAGCATCGTTCAGTTCATCACTCTTTTTGAGCAGTGTGGTTTCCAGTAAGGTAAAAGCTGCTTCAATGTCCGATGGGGTGCTCTCGATGCATTGCTCTCCGGTATCCTGATCCGTTTTAAGTTCTCGTTGGTATTGATGATAATAGGTAATGATTTCGGTAAATAGTAAGAGCAGCAGCATAGTCCTGCGTGGTTTAAACACCGCATCAGGCAGGTTGAGATAGGGAGCATATGGATTTCTTACGCTTACAGGCTTAAGCAGGCGTTGTACGTTTTTGAGCTGTTCTCTTACTTTTCTTTCCTCATACTGGTCAACTTGTCCCGCACTGATCCTTCTTTGATAATCCATGATCTGCCTATCCTGTTCCTGGCTATTATCCATGTACAACAATATGCACCTGTTGGCATTGTCCTCATAAAGGTGCTCTCTTGTCGTGCAACCGCTCACGCATACCGGGCCTTCGATATTCAGGGTTACTGTTTTCATATTGCCCTTGCTGTCTTTGAGTGTTACTGTCTTATTGATCCTGCGTTTGCTTTGCAGTTCTCTAAGTGGGTATAGCACGTTCTCGGCACCATCTAAATCTTCGATCAGCAATAGTTTATGTTTCAGTTCTTCTTTCCCGAAGTAGTAGAAAGCGTTTGTACTGAGGGTAGTGATCTCCAGTTTATCTTCTTCGGGTATCAGTTCTCCGACCTTCTTCTGTAACCAGGTCTTACCGGTACCGCTTGCCCCTAAACACATCAGGTGCAGTGGGGTATTTCGCTTTCGGGAGGTGTAGATCAGGTAGGCTATCAGGGCATTGGTTTCTTCTCCGATTATACCGCTTTGCGCGATAGGCTGTTGTGTTTGCTTCAACAGGTCAGGTGCTTGGAGAAAGATTAGTGCTGCTTTACGTTCCGCCTCCGTGAGTTTTCTGATCTCTTGTGGTTTGGGTTTCAGGGATTCGAGGTGAATGGCCCTGTAGTTCTCTAATTCGGTTATTAGCTGACCGATGACAAGGTTTACATCTGTTGTACTTACATCCAGTGTTTCTGCTGATCGCTCTATAAGCTGAGCTGTTTGGATATGGTTATACAGATCGAGGCTATGCCGGAAAGTAACCTGCTTGTTATCTGTACAGATCATCTTTAGCGTTACTTTCAACCTGTCCAGCCCCGTTAGTTTGATACCACCCAGGATAGTGATATGCAGCTTGCCTGCGATGTAATGCAGCAGTTCGGGGTTATCGGTGAATAGCTTGTTCTTGATCGTTTATTTAACCTTTAGGATGTAAATACCCTCAATAGGGTAACAAAAACAAGCAAACTCAGGGTATTTTTACTTACAAACAAGTTTATATCTTTGCCTTACAGCTACCTATAAAGGTAGAACCACTACAATGGATATGACTTTTGGTAATCGTTTGGCTTCAATCAGGAAAGAACGTAAAGTATCACAGAGCGATTTAGGCATCAAGGCTGGGGTGCATGCTAACCTTATAGGTAGGTATGAACGGGATGAAGCTATTCCTTCTGTCGAGGTTGCCAGTAAGATCGCTGATGCTCTTAGCGTGTCGTTAGACTATCTTGTAGGAAAGGCTGATAAGCAAGTAGATCAAACTCTCCTGGATAAGGTACTATCTATCCAACAGCTACCCGATGAAGATAGAGAACACATCATGTACTCCATAGATGGCCTCATACAACATGCCAAAACAAGATTAGCTTATAAAAAGTAAAGCTCAACCTTTGTGATTGAGCATACTTTATCATTTCCTATTTGTTAGTTGGGTAGCTATTCAATGCAAAAGCTACTAGCTAACTTCAAAACTACTAATGTAATGAATTAACGTACCTTTGATATTCGTCTTGAATTCCTCCTGCGGGAACAAATCTGTTAATTAAAGCTGAGTACTTAACTTCAACGAAGCTTAACACCTCTTCTACAGAATCAAAAGTATTAATAACTCCAAATAGTTCATCGGGATCTAACAATGAAAACTCATAAATATCTAAGAAGTTTTCGTCGCCCTCATCAAAGGATTCGAAGTAGCTAACGCTAAATTGCAAACTTTTTTCGTTATCAATTCTTAACCATTTCAAAACGGTGTAATCATCTCGCTTTTCATAAGTCAACCATTGTTCAACTGATTTACCGAGCTTTAGATTGGACCTTAATTGTTCCTCAGTTAGATATTTTATCATTTTCTTATCTCTTATTTACTTCCCATTTCTAGTCCCCTAAGATACCAATGTAACTGTGAATCTTGAGTACGCATCAAGGGGGTAACTCCTTGATTAAATTTATTAGGATGTGGCACCTTTTTAGAGTGTGATGGAGGGACTTCATGTATTGCAGAGCCGGGCATCTGATCTGCATGATGTAACTCCAAAGACATCGGTTTCCCCGCTTTATTATTGGTTGGAATAAAGTCTAATGGTCCTTTGCCATCCGCGGCTCTCGCTAGATCTCCTGAAGTCCAAGGGCCTTGAATTCGAATAGGATCAACATTAGGCCCGAATCCAGTGGCATCTGTGACAATATTTGCTTCTTCAATAACCTTAGCTCCCTCGCCCAATTTAGCAACATCGCCCGCTTTGCCAATATCTCCAACTGGCAAACCCACCTGAATAGCTTCACCCGTCATCACCGCTGCAACTTCAAGTCTATCAGCGTCTGTTCCAGTAGATGCTTTTACTACGTTGTGAACAATGCCTTTTACTATCCCATTTTTTATACTTCCATTGCTAAGCCCTTTGCCTATGGCATCCATTGTTTGCATCGGCGTTTGGCGCATGGTTGCCCTTAAACTATTCCATCCCTCCTCTAAATTTTGAGCCACCTTACCAGCAAAGTATGCAATATCACCCCAATCAGGCCACATGCCATCGGGATCAGTAAATCTAATCGGATCACCAAATGTATAGATGTATGGTGACCACCTTCTACCTTTCTCCGCCAACGGATCCACACTCGTCCACCTTCCAATTACCGGGTCATAGAACCTTGCACCATAATCATACCAGTTCAGACCCTCCTGAAACTCCTTCTTATTGTAAAGATACTCATTCTTATCTCCGTTCCGAAGGCGAATATTATCCATTCCGAATGGGTAATAATCATCTACTTGTTTTGCAGTGGCGGTCGGACCAAAACTGTCAAAGCTTACCCGGCTGTTGCCCAGATGATCACTTATAGTATATTCATAATTATAGCTCGCGCCATTAGGTAATGCCCGGCCTTCTTCCGTCTGGATAAAACTAAGCGTAGGATTGCCGGCCGGACCTTCATACTGTATCCCAGCAATGTAATCCGTTTCAATGCCGTTTGCAATTCTGGCCAGTTTTTTCCCTCCAGCATCATAAATATAGCTCGTATTGAGCCCGGTGATTGTTTGCGGAAGATTCAGCATATTGTAACTGATCGAAGTTATACCCTTGCTGTCATCTGCTGTCAGGTTCCCATTGCCGTCATACCGATAATTCGCCGTTCCGGGCTTCTGCCCGATAATACTCCCGGAAATATCCACTACGCTTTGCAATTGATTCGTATTTGGAATGTAGTTATACGTTAAGGAGTCCGCTATCAGCTGTTTGGCGTAACGGTTCAGCGCAGTGATATTACCCATCGCGTCGTATTTGATTCCCTGTTCATTATCGCCTTCGGTTGACAAACCAGATTTCAGCCGGTTCAACTGGTCATATTGATAACTGTAACCTTTCACCGCCCCCCCGGAGACGTTCCACAACTGATTAGATATGTTGCCGTTATACTGCGGTAGGCTACCGTCATTATAATACAAGACCTCATTGAACAGATCAGAGCGGATAGAGTTTAACCAGCCCCTTTCGTTATAGGTATAAACGACATACTGCTTAAAATGCGTACTGTCGGCATAGGTAGCGTGCAGGTGTTTGATCAGCAGCTGACCGATCTCGTTATACTCTGCCTGGTTCACCAGCGTCCAGTCACTGTCTTTCGGTGTATTGTCTTGATTAGTAATCTGTTCCCAGTTCTTGATTTTCCTGCCTGTATGATCATAGATATATTTATTGTTGATCGTAAACATCGGTCCTGATGAAAACACTGAAGCACGCATGCGACTGGTAGAGGTTACCTGATCATTGAAATTATAATCCGTCAATTTACTAAAGGCGTATTGATTAGCGTTACCACCCAGGTAACAGAATTGATCATCACGAATATCCCTTCCAAATTCGTCATAAAAATACACACTGAACAGATAAGCGGGAGCCTGATCAGCAATAGTATTGAGTATCGCTGTTCTGTTACCTGTCAGTAATCCTTTGGTCATGGGGCTTATAATACCGGTAGCCTTCGCACTCATCCTACTGGCCACCTTATTACTGGGCGAACTCGCTGGAATATGTTCATACCCGTCATAGTAGTTTATGTTTAATACCTTATTGAGGGTGGGGTAGCTTTTTAATACATACCCCGTTTGATTTGTCTGCGTATCATTATTCAAGTCCAGGTTATCCCACTGATCACCAGTATAGATGCTGTCTTGCAGAGTAGCTAAAGCAATAGTCGAACCTGCATTCCAAAGTCCGGTTACGATCACCCGTCCGTGCAGGTCATATTTGGTCACTGTCCACTGATTGGATACACGCTGTAAGCTATCTTGGTTTAGTACAGGCTGATTCAGTTTATTATACACCGTGAATTCCCAGCCTTTACCAGGTACTTTTTTCTGCGTCAGCCTGTTCCGCTCATCATAACGGTAGATGTAACCCAGGCTACCGGTATATTGCGGTACGCCTACCGCATCCGGATTGGTTCCCGGAGGCAGTACATAAGCCAGGTCCCCAAGATCATCATAGACATAATAGGTCGACAGGACCTCCATTTTGGCCGGGATAGCAGGATTAATCCGGGCAGGTGTATAATTGAATTGCCGTTTCAGCACAACATGTCCTTCCAGATCTTTGTACTCCTCCGTGGTGCCCCCTCTGCCGCCTTTCCAGTTTTCATCTTTCGTGACGGTTACATACAACTGTCCTTCTTTATAATAACTGCCGTCGCTGTTTCCCTGTGTGAGTGTCCTGCCGCCGTTGGCATTCACCGTGGCAACGTAAAGCCTTGCTGACCGGGTATTAGCCGTATCCGAAACGTCATACAAATTGTTGGTTAGATATTCGGTTTTGACCGTGTGCCCCGAATTGTTACCTGCTGTCGGCTGCCAGGTAGCTCCCGGTGCTCCCTGTTCAGTTATCCTGTTCAGTGGCGAGGATTCAAATACGGTCTGACTGTAAGGATAAGGATTAAAACCTACTCCCTGCGGAGGAGTGACATAGAATTGCGCTACGCCTAAACCTGCTAATGCGGCTTCCGGCCTGTACCGGCCATTGCTGCTGCCTGTAGTTTCTGCATAAGGCAGATACTTTTGTACCTCCCTGCCAAATGGATCATAGACCACCGGCTGGATCACATCGTGTCGTCCCGCGCTTCCTTTCACCTCTACCGTTTGCAGGGGTCTACCCAGTCCATCAAAATATTGGATGCTCTGGTTAACTTCACCAACTTTCATGGCTGCCAATTGTGCCTGTCCGCTGATCGAGCTCACCGGTATGCGCAGCGTACTGGTCATTACGTAGTTCATAGTTGAGCTCGGCCTGGTGTTCATCACTTCGTTGTCTCCGCTGCCATCCGGAGGTAATACCGTTACTTTTACGGAATTGGAAAATACGCCGACATGGTTACTTATAGCTGTTCTCCGGTAATAGGCAGTAATGCCCACGTGCTTAGGCTGATATTCGATATCCGTTGCCTCGCTGATATCCGTCCAGGTGCTGTTATCTGTAGAGATCTGCCACTGGTAGGTGATCGTCCCGTTGCCTCCGGACCCTGGTGTTACGCTTTTTAGGGTGTCGGCATCTGTTCCGGAACTGATCGTCTGGTCTGCCGTGGTGATGCTACCCGGTAGCAGCTGAGGGTAAACCTTCACCTTTACGGAATTGGTAAATACGGGAGCCCCGCCATTACTTTTTGCTGACCTTCTGAAATAAAGATTCTGAAAGACGCCATGTGGCTGATAGTCTAAACCTGTCGCCCCGCTGATGTCTGTCCAGGTGCTGTTATCTGTAGAGATCTGCCATAAATAAGTGATGTTCCCGCTTCCCCCGGTGGCTGGTGAGGTGCTCTTGAGTGTATCCGCATCTGCGCCATAATTGACAGTCTGCACGGTGGTCGTGATACTTCCCGGCAGTGGCAGATCAGCCGCGACCTCTCCCAGGTGCGTATGTTTTGCTGCATGACTGTGTATCACCAATAGCAGGCTACTGATCAACGTCAGTAGGAACCGTTTGAATGCTGAATTGCGTTCCTGCTTACCGCGATATATATATAAGTGAAAATTCATGGTGTGATAATGGTTAAGGTCAACGCTTTGCTTACTGTCCCAGGTAATGGTAATCCGTATGTTTGGTGATATTCCCGTCTTTATCCCGGATATTGATCAGGCGCTGGAATTCATCGAAATCGTAGATCGTGGTTTCTCCCTTTGCATCTCTCGTACTGGTCATGCCCACCAGCGGGCTAAACGTAAAGGTGGTTACCAGCGCGTTCTTTATTCCGTCGGCGGTTCTCAGTTTGTTGAGTTCTGTTTGTAACTGCCCCTGGCTGGTCGCCGGATTATTAAGCAGCGCGACATCCACAAACTGTTTGGCCGCATCGTAATCCGCGCCGGCTACTTTAGCAATAGGGTATTGATTATTATAACCCCAGAAATATGATTCAGGCGCGCCATCAGCCAGGTGCCTGGACAGCAGTACGCCGCTGGCCTGATCGTACTTATCAAAATAAGCAGCAGGCTTATAATTGGGATGAATGACAGGCACACCTGCTGAACTAAATGAGGACCGGGTAAGATCAGAAAGCGGCGCCGGCGCTTCGAGCTGGTAGACCATATTAGGGCGCCAGTAGCTACTATTATATTTTTGGTAGTTCGTAAAAGTTCCGGAGATCAGCCGGAGTGTTCCATTTCTTGATATTAGTGTTCGCTGTTCTATCACTGGGGTAATCACGTCATCGCTGAGCATTTGTTCCGCAAAAGAGCTTCCGTTTCCCGGCAGGTAATCACCTGGCCGGTCATAAGTGGTTATCAAATTACTGCCATCGCTTTTATTCACCGTCATCTGGCGGATTTCCCGGTGACCTGAATTGCCATATGAATAATTTGTCGTAGTCGTAATAGGTTTTCCCGCATTAATAATGATCTCTTTTTTCTGATCGTTGACCGTCCAGTAAGACTGAACGTTGTAAGCTTTCGGGTAATAATTGTAGTCATTATAACCGTTCGCAGGGCCTAACGTCGAGTAATTATAGAAGAGTGTTATTCCTCCTACGAAATCATTCTGCTGAACCGCATAATGGTTAATTTCCTGTTTCGCCAGGACGTTTTGAGCCGTATAAGTCTTTACT
>NZ_JBCECK010000167.1:0-10188 GCF_039207105.1 Mucilaginibacter sp. | reverse complement strand
CAAATATATCTGCAGAGCAGTTTATCGGAACCAGCGGATCGGCATTCAAGATGGGTTTGGCCATATCTACTTACGAGTGGATGGCGGCTATCACACTGATCATTGTGGCGGTATTTTTTATCCCCGTATATCTTAAAAACAAGATATTTACCATGCCGCAGTTTCTGCACCAGCGTTACAACGGCACCGTGGCCATGATCATGGCTATTTTCTGGTTGCTACTGTACATTGTGGTAAATCTAATGTCAATCCTGTACCTGGGTGCATTAGCTATAAGTGGTATATCTGGTTTAGATATTCATTTGTGTATATGGTTGCTGGCTATATTCGCGGTGATCATTACGCTGGGTGGTATGAAAGTGATTGGTTATACCGATGTTATACAGGTTGCTGTATTAATATTGGGTGGTTTGGTTGCTACTTACCTGGCACTTGATAAGTTAAGTTCATTTACCAATACTCCTGGTATTTTAAGTGGCTTTAAATCAATGTATGGCGAGGCGAACGACCATTTCCATATGATATTCAGAAAGGATAATCCTAACTACATGGATTTGCCGGGCCTGAGCGTTTTAATTGGCGGTATGTGGATCACTAACCTTAACTACTGGGGCTGTAACCAGTATATCACCCAACGTGCTTTAGGTGCAAACCTGAAAACCGCGCGTGGCGGTATCTTATTTGCGGCCTTCCTAAAATTACTGATGCCTGTTATTGTGGTTTTACCTGGTATTGCTGCTTATGTACTTTACCAAAAAGGCATGTTCCATCAGGAAATGATGAGTTCATCAGGTGTGATGGATCCTAATAAAGCTTATCCATCTTTATTGAACTTATTGCCAAGCGGCTTAAAAGGACTTTCATTCGCGGCCTTAACAGCGGCAATTGTAGCTTCATTGGCCGGTAAAGCAAACAGTATTGCCACTATATTTACGCTGGATATTTATAAAAAAGCGATTAATCCGCAGGCTACAGATAAAAAACTGGTAAGTCTGGGTAAATGGAGCGTAGTAGTAGCTATGGTGTTAGGCATTTTATTGTCTGAAGTAATTGGTAACGCGCTGATGGGCGAAGGTAAACAAGGCTTCCAGTACATACAGGAATACACAGGCTTTGTTTCGCCGGGTATTTTTGCCATGTTTATTTTGGGTTTCTTCTGGAAAAAGGCAACTTCAAACGCGGCGCTGTTTGCTACGGTAGGTGGTTTTATCATGTCGTGCTTCTTTAAGTTACTGCCTCGCTTTGCCGATCTCGGCTTCCTGTCGCCATACGGTTTCTCGAAACTGGCCCTGCAGGATGATAAAGTAACGCAACTATACGAGATCCCGTTCCTTGACCGTATGGGTTTTGTATTTATCATTTGCGTTGTAGGTATGTACATCATATCTAAAATAGACGCGGCCAGAGGTGTAACCACCAATGGTTTGGAAATTGATGCTTCGATGTTTAAAACATCAAGAGCGTTTACTGCGGGTGCTTTAATAGTTACCGGTATTGTGGTTGCGCTTTACTCTGTTTTCTGGTAGTAGATACCAATGGCAGATATAAAAAGGGCGGCTTATCATTGATGTGCCGCCCTTTTAGTTAATACAGAATATACCATTTGCTAAAACGTTACATAGTGTAATGGCTATAAAAAGGGCTTTTTAAACATCCGAAAACGATTGCGTGGATTGTTTTGGCTATCCTTTCTAACTTCTGTAAAATGATATGTAATTTGCGATTCAAACCTATTATATAACGATACCATTAATTCATGGTGAATAATTTAGAACAAACATTTCGCTGGTTTGGGCCTACCGATCCGGTTACCCTTACAGCTATCAGGCAAACAGGTGCTACAGGCATTGTTACATCACTTTATCACATACCGAGCGGGGAGGTGTGGAGCCTGGATGAGATCAACGAACGTAAAAAAATAATTGAAGATGCAGGCCTTACCTGGTCGGTAGTGGAGAGCGTGAATATTCACGAGAGTATTAAAACGGCTTCACCAGACAGGGATAAGTACATTGAAAATTATGTAAGCACGCTCAAAAATCTTTCGCTGGCGGGTATCAACATTGTTTGCTACAACTTTATGCCCGTGCTCGACTGGACACGCACAGATCTTGATTTTCTGCTGCCTAATAAAGGTACAGCCTTAAGATACGATGCCAACGCCCTGGCCGCATTTGACCTTTACATATTGGAGCGTGAAGGCGCTGCCAATGATTTTACACCGGCACAGCAAGAGGCGGCCAAAAACTACCTGGATAATATCAGCGCCGAAGAAAAAGAGCAGCTCATCAATAATCTGATGGCTGGCCTGCCCGGAACAAACAAGGTATTGACCATTGCCGAGTTTAAAGAGCATTTAAAACGCTACGCCCATACTGATGCTGCGGCTTTAAAAAACAACCTGGGTTATTTTCTGAAAGGAATTATTCCGGGAGCAGAGGCTGCGGGTGTCAGAATGTGTATCCACCCGGATGATCCGCCGTTCCCGATACTGGGTTTACCACGTGTAGTATCCACAGAGCAGGATTTGGTTGATGTGGTTAATTTTAGTCCATCACCAAGCAATGGCTTAACTTTTTGCAGCGGCTCATTAGGGGCAAGGCCTGATAATGACCTGCCGGGCATTGTGGAGCGTTTAGGTGAACATATCCATTTCCTGCACCTGCGCAATGTACAGCGCGAGGATGATGGCAGCTTTTATGAGGCTGAACACCTGAATGGCAGTACAGATATGTATGCCGTAATGAAAAACATCATCTTAGAACAGCAAAAGCGTAAAGAGAACGGCCGCCAGGATATAGCTATACCGATGCGACCGGATCACGGGCACAAACTGCTGGATGATTTTAACTATAAAACCTATCACGGTTACTCGGCTATTGGAAGGCTGAAAGGCCTAGCCGAATTGCGTGGCCTGGAGATGGGAGTTAAAAGATCGTTGTTTGATAAATAGCCCCTTTAAATCCTCTCCAAAGGAAAGATTTAAAGAGAAAATCTTAGAACCCTCTCCTTTGGAGAGGGCAGGGTGAGGCTCTACATAATTAAGAGAATAAAAGACATTTTACCTGCATAAGCACAATGAAGAATTTTTTAGATCAGGATTTTTTACTGCAAACTAAAACTGCGCAGCGCCTGTACCATGAATATGCCGCTGCACTACCCATAATTGATTATCACTGCCATTTGCCGCCTGACCAGATAGCCAGCGACCTGAATTTCAAGAACCTGACACATGCCTGGCTTTACGGCGATCACTATAAGTGGCGTGCAATGCGTGCCAACGGCGTTAACGAAGCTTTTATCACCGGTAATAAAACCGACCAGGAAAAGTTTGAAAAATGGGCCGAAACCGTGCCATATACCCTGCGTAACCCCTTGTATCACTGGACGCACCTGGAACTGCAACGCTATTTTGATATTCATGATCTGCTGACATCAGCAACTGCACAAAAAATATATGCCGATTGCAGCGCCAAACTGATAACTCCGGAGTACAGCGTACGTAACCTTTTGAAAGGCAAAAATGTAGAGGTGGTTTGCACCACAGATGATCCGCTGGATAACCTGGCTTATCATCAGCAAATAAAGCAAAGTGATTATTCTATCAAAGTGCTGCCAGCCTTCAGGCCGGATAAGGCTATGAACGCGGATGATCTGACCGCTTTGAACACTTATATTGACCAACTACAACAGGTTGCCAATGCCGATATTGCAACGCTTGATGATTACCTGAACGCGTTGAAAACTCGTCATGATTATTTTGCAGCCAATGGCTGTACTTTATCTGATCATGGTTTGGAGCAGATCTACGCTGAGGATTATATTGATAGCGAGATAGCTGCTATTTTCCTGAAGATACGTGGCAAACAAGCTTTATTGCCATTGGAGATACTGAAGTTTAAATCGGCCATGTTGTTTCAGTTTGCCGTATGGGATCATGAAAAAGGCTGGGTTCAGCAGTATCACCTTGGCGCGCTGCGTAATAATAATACCCGTGGCTTAACTAATTCGGGCCCTGATACCGGCTGGGATTCTATTGGTGATTTTACCCAGGCAGCGGCCCTGTCAAAATTCCTGAATAAGCTTGATCTGAATAACCAGCTGACCAAAACCATCATTTATAACTTAAACCCTTCCGATAACGAGGTGTTTGCCGCCATGACCGGTAACTTTAACGACGGTTCGATAGCAGGCAAAGTACAGTTTGGCTCGGCCTGGTGGTTTTTGGATCAAAAAGATGGGATGACCAAGCAGCTCAATTCCCTGTCAAATATCGGTCTTGTTAGCCGTATGGTAGGTATGCTAACCGATTCGCGCAGTTTTTTATCGTTCCCAAGGCATGAGTATTTCCGCAGGTTGGTTTGTAACTTGTTTGGCGATGATATTGAAAACGGTGAACTGCCAAATGATATAGCATGGACAGGTAAGATCATCCAGGATATATGCTACTACAACGCTAAAAACTATTTTAACTTCGATCAGCAATAATGAGTAACCCTTTTGAAAACATATCGCCCAAAGGCAGCATACTTTCATTTGGCGAATTACTGCTCCGGATATGCCCCGACGCGGGCGGCGAATGGCTGAACGATAACCAATTGCCATTTTTTGTTGGCGGGGCCGAACTGAACGTAGCTACAGCCCTGGCTTTATGGTGCTTGCCATCGGCTTATTTTACGGCTGTGCCTGATAACGCCCTGTCTGATCAGATACTAAATTATCTTCAACAGAAAAAAATTGATACCACACCTGTTTTTAAACACGGTGACCGGATTGGTTTATACTATTTAACCCGGGGTAAGGATATCAAGAACAATGCCCTCATCTATGACCGGGCCAACTCCGCCTTCGCGGCTTTAAAAACCGGTCAGGTTAATTGGGATACGGTACTGGAGGGTGTAAGCTGGTTCCACTTCAGCGCTATTTGCCCGGCTATAAGTCAGGATGCTGCTGATGTGTGCGCCGAGGTGCTGGAAGCGGCAGCGGCCCGTAACATCACCATTTCGGTTGATCTGAATTACCGGGCAAGGCTTTGGCAATATGGCAAGCTACCAGTTGATATTATGCCCGCACTGGTAAAATATGCCGATTTGATCATGGGTAATATCTGGGCAGCCGAAAGGATGCTGGGTATTGCTGTGGAAGAGGAAGTTACAGAATCCGGCCAGAAAAGCATCTATTTGAAAGAAGCCCAAAAGTCATCACAAGGCGTTATGAAGCAATTTCCTAAGTGCAAAGCGGTGGCCAACACTTTCCGCTTTGACGCTGGTGAAGGGATAACCTATTATACCGCTTTGTATGATGGTGATAAGCTGCATGCTTCGCAACAGTATGATACTGATAAGGTAGTAGATAAAGTAGGCAGCGGCGACTGCTTTATGGCAGGCCTTATTTACGGGCTTTACAACAATTTGAGTCCGCTGGATACCTTGGAGTTTGCCACATCGGCGGCTTATCAGAAATTATTTATTGAAGGCGATGCAACCAATAAAACGGTTGAAGAAATTACAAAAGCAATAAAATTATGAGTAAAAAAGATATAGTACTGGATGCCATATTAACGCAGGGATCATTACCCCTGTTTTTTTATGAAGATGCACAGGTGAGCCTTGAAATAACCAGAACCCTGTACAAGGCTGGCATCAGGGTATTTGAATACACAAACCGTGGCCCGGCCGCACTTGAAAACTTTAAAGTGCTTAAAAAAGCGCAACAGGACGAAATGCACGATCTGCATTTAGGAATAGGCACCGTTAAAACTGCTGCCGAGGCAGCGGCTTACATAACCGCCGGTGCCGACTTTATTGTGGCCCCGGTTATCAATCCCGAAGTTGGGGCGATGGCCAAACAGCATGGTATGTTATGGATACCGGGCTGTATGACGCCAACCGAGATCAATACGGCGCAACAACATGAGGCGGCGCTGATCAAACTGTTCCCGGCCAATATTTTAGGCCCGGAGTTTATGTCATCTATCAGAGAATTATTTGCAGGACAGTTATTTATACCAACAGGTGGGGTTGAGTTAAATATAGATAGCATCAGTAACTGGTTCAGGGCCGGGGTTTGCGCGGTGGGCATGGGAAGTAAGCTCATCAGTAAAAAAGTACTGGAAAACCGTTTGTATGATCAGCTGTATGCCGATACGCTGAAGCTTATGGAATTGGTGCAAACCAGTAAATAAACCAAAACAACCAATTAACTAAAACCAATCATAATGAAAGAAACCAAAGTAGGAAACTACAGATGGGTAGTGGTAACACTCCTGTTTTTTGCCACTACCATCAACTACCTTGACAGGCAGGTTATAGGCTTGTTAAAACCCGTATTAGAGATCCAGTTTCATTGGACAGAAACCGATTATGGCTACATTGTAATGGCGTTTTCAACCGCCTACGCCATTGGTTTGCTGGCTTTTGGTGGCTTTATTGATAAAATAGGTACAAAATTAGGCTATACGATATCATTAATTGTATGGAGTGTTGCAGCCATGTTACATGCTGTGGTTAAAAGCACATTTGGTTTCGGAGTAGTTAGGGCGGCATTAGGGATAGGAGAATCCGGTAACTTTCCGGCGGCTATCAAAGTAGTAGCAGAATGGTTTCCTAAAAAGGAGCGGGCACTTGCAACGGGCATATTTAACTCGGGAGCTAACATAGGTGCCGTGGTTGCTCCAATTATGGTACCCTGGATACTGGGCGTTTACGGTTGGCAAATGGCTTTTATTATTACCGGCGCCATTGGTTTCGTTTGGCTTATATTTTGGTGGATATATTATGAAATACCATCAAAACATAAAAAAATATCGAAGGCAGAGTTTGATCATATCCACAGCGATTCTGAAGAGGTAGTTGCCGGTGATGAAACCAAAGTGAAATGGGTACAACTTTTTGCCATCAGGCAAACCTGGACTTTCGTGATCGGCAAGTTCCTGACCGACCCAATCTGGTGGTTTTTCCTGTTCTGGCTACCTTCCTATTTTTCAAGCACCTTTAACCTTGATTTGAAAAAACCAAGCTTGCCACTTATCATTGTTTATACGGCAACCTCAATTGGCAGTATTGGTGGTGGCTACTTATCGTCATACTTCATTAAAAAAGGATGGCCTGTATTTAAGGCCCGCAAAACATCCATGTTCATATTCGCGTTATGTGTATTGCCTATCCTTTCGGCTAAATATGCAACTAATATTTGGCAGGCGGTAGCGCTTATCAGTTTAGCGGCGGCGGCCCACCAGGCCTGGAGCGCTAATATTTTTACCACGGCTTCAGATATGTTCCCGAAAAAGGCTTTAAGCTCAATTGTAGGTATAGGGGGGATGGCCGGTTCTGTTGGCGGTATACTGTTCCCTTTATTGGTTGGTAATATTCTGGAGTTTTATAAAGAATCGGGGCATCTTACAACCGGTTATAATATCATATTTTTTATATGCGGTTGTGCTTATCTGTTAGCATGGTTTATTATGCACATGCTTTCACCAAGAATGAAACCTGTTAATTTATAACAGGCTGTAACCGTCAGGGAATTACGGGGTGTTCGTTTTGAGATTGCGAACGCCCCTTTACCCTGAATTCTTTTCTATGCTTTGCTCACCTTTTCAGCAAGCTCATCTATCCATCCTGATAAATAGGGTTCTGTTCCGGTAAGCCTGATCCATTGTCCATCAGCATCTTTTGCTATAATCAGGTGCAGCGTACCGTCTATCGATTTAAATTCATAAGCGTTAGCGAAATTCGGGTATGAAATTGCTTCTACAATGCCATCTATCGAGCTATCGGTACCGCTAAGGGTTACTTCAAATTGTTGTTCCATAATGTATAAATTTATAAACTAACACGCTTTAAGGGCTTTGTGTTTGCTTTAAATTGCGGTATTAGGGAGGTTTGAACCTGGTTTAGCTATCGGCTCTTGAAATTAAGTCCAAACTTGTTTATATTCAAACTTTTAACATCAGCTTGTTGTTCTGTTAATAATTAAAAAACAATGAACAGATTAGTTGATTCAAAATATTTTCAGGTAACACAAAGGGTATGGGGCACCAGGCTCCTGTTTGTTAATATTTACATGATAGCCAACCGGCCCGGATCTGCAAAAGGCTGGGTTTTGGTTGATACGGGTTTAAAAGGCTCATCGGCAAAAATTATAGCTATGGCCGAGGCATTGTTCGGTCCGGGCACCAAGCCATCAGCCATTGTACTTACACACGGCCATGCCGACCATGCAGGCAGCCTGCCCGAACTGTTAATGCATTGGAATTTACCGGTATATGCTCACCGGTTGGAAGTGCCGTATTTAACCGGTTTATCATCATATCCGCCAACTGATCCTTTCGTTGGCGGCGGGTTAATGAGTCTGGCTTCGGTATTTTTTCCGGTTAAGCCTTTACATATTCGCCATAAAATTAAGGCAATTAATGTAGAAGAGGGGATACCTGAACTGCCGGAATGGGAGGTGATAGAAACTCCCGGCCATTCACCGGGCCATATATCTTTATACCTGCCCGGAACGTCGGTGTTATTAGCAGGCGATGCATTGGCTACTACCCAGGCAGAATCCGCCATCTCTGTATATAATTATACGCCCAAACTCAGCGGGCCTCCAAAATATTTTACCACAAACTGGGTAGCTGCCGCTGCATCTGTTCGTAAAATAGCTGCTGCTAATCCACGAACCACTGCCCCCGGGCATGGGCATGTGATGCGTGGCCGCGAAATGCAGGATGCCCTGCAGGAGCTTGCAGATAATTTTGAGGAAATGGCTGTACCCTCAAGTGGACGTTATGTAGATAACCCTGCCACAGCCAACGAAACAGGTGTTACCTACGTGCCGCCCTTTGTAAGCAGCACAGGGTTTAAAGTTGCCCTGTCATTTGCCGCGGCACTGGCAGGGTTTATGATCATGAGGCAGTTAAGGTGAAGAGCCCCACCCAACCCTCCCAGACGTCCCGTCATCCTGAACTTGTTTCAGGATCTCACATGTTGAGTAAACATCATGCATAAATTTGTCCTGTGGGATGCCGAACTAAATTCGGCATGACGATATTAAATAGAAGACTTACGAAGTTTTTAAAACTTCGTAAGTCTTGCTTTCACACCTAAACTCTATATTTACCGTGTGAAAAACATGCAGCCCGACCCTAAAATATTGGTTGATATCGTACAAATGAAGATGCCGTATGGTAAATATAAAGGAACCATTATAGCCGATATCCCTGTAAGCTACCTGGAATGGATGGCCGGTAAGGGTTTTACCAAAGATAAAATGGGCATGCTATTATCTACCACCTTCGAGATCAAAACCAACGGGCTTGGCGAAATACTGACGATGGTTAAAAAATCATTACGGTAGAATAAACCATTACTTCAAGATTACCCTTTTCTGACATCCGGCTGTAAGGATTGCACCGTATATTCGACTAACAACATAAAACATAATACCATGAATAAGTTGATCTTATATATAGCGGGCGTTTTCCTGTTCGTAGGTTGCGCCAACGGACAATCATCTGATAAGTTTGCCAAATTACCGCAGCCTAAGGCCGGTGAAGCCATTGCCACTTTTGGCGGGGGATGTTTCTGGAGCATGAGCGAAGCATTGTCTGAACTTAAAGGTGTAAATAAGGTAGTTTCCGGATATGCCGGCGGCAATACCAAAAATCCAACCTACAGGGAGGTGAGTTCGCAGAGTACCAACCATGCCGAAACGGTGCAGGTTTACTACGATCCGAAAAAGATAAGTTATGAAAAATTGGTGGAGGGCTTTTTCTTTGCCCATGATCCCACCACACTGAACCGCCAGGGACCTGATGAAGGTACTGATTACCGTTCAATAGCTTTTTACCGTACCCCGGAAGAAAAAAATATATTACTGACTGCTATAAAAAGGGTGAACGAGTCAAAACATTACAATAACCCGATAGTAACACAGGTTGTACCTTTCACAGCTTTTTATCCCGCCGAAGCATATCATCAGGGATACTATCGTACGCATGGCGATAATCCATACATCGAAAGCGTATCTGAACCCAAAGTTTTGAAATTCAGAAAGGCTATGGCAGCTGATCTGAAACCGGGATTTTGAGGCCCTCTAAGGGGAGTTATAGCCATGAAAAGGCATAGCTTAGAAAAATCAGTTGTTTATCGACTCACCCCGACATCGCTACGCTTGTCGACCCTCTCTTCAGCTTCG
>NZ_JBCECK010000166.1:0-10206 GCF_039207105.1 Mucilaginibacter sp. | reverse complement strand
GGTTATGGCCCGCGCTTCGGACATAAACCTGTCGACCCCTAAGAGTATAGCCACGCCCTCAACCGGAATAACCTTGATGGCTGCCAGGGTACTGGTAAGCACAATAAAACCGCTGCCTGTTACGCCTGCTGCACCTTTGGAGGTGATCATCAAAATGCCAATAATGGTAAGCTCCTGGTATATAGATAGCGGGATATGAAAAACCTGCGCCAGAAATATTACCGACATAGACAGGTATATCGTAGTGCCATCCAAATTAAAAGAATACCCTGTCGGGATCACCAAACCCACTACCGATTTGGAACAGCCGAATTTCTCGAGCTTGTCCATCATACCCGGCAGAGCTGATTCTGAAGAGGAAGTGCCCAGAACAATGAGTATTTCCTCCTTAATATGTACCAGGTATTTCCACAAGCTGAACTCAAACATGTAACAAATAAGGTTGAGTACCACAAAAATAAACAGGAACATAGTCAGATAAACCGAGCCCATCAACAAGGCCAATGGCTGTAGGGTTTTGATACCATACTTGCTAATGGTAAAAGCCATACCCCCAAACGCACCAATAGGGGCCACCTTCATCACGATGCGCATAATGTTGAAGAATACCTTGGATAGCTTATCAAACAACTGGATAACAGACTGCCCGGTTTCACCCATGCGGCTCAGGCCAAAGCCAAACAGGATGGCAAAAAACAGGATCTGCAAAATATCGCCTTTGGCAAAGGCCTCAAAGGCATTGGAGGGAATAATGTGCGTAAAAAAATCTGCCCAGTGCATTTCTTCGGCGGCTTTTTGATAAGTGGCAAGTTTGCTGGTATCAACAGCGGTATGGTTTACAAAGCCCTCGCCGGGTTTTATCAGGTTGGCTACGGTAACGCCGATAACCAGGGCAAAGGTGGTAACTATCTCAAAATAAAGCAGGGCCTTACCGCCTACGCGACCCACCTTTTTCATGTCGCTCATACCTGCAATGCCCAGTACAATGGTGAAAAATATAATAGGGGCTATGATCATGGTGATCAGGCTGATGAACATCTTGCTGATCATCTCCGCAGTGGGGCCGAAGCCTTTAAAATTTAGGCCGACGATAATACCCAAGACAATAGCAAAAAGAACCTGGAAAGTTAGGTTTGATAAAAGGCGTTTCATTAGCCAATGATACGATTTTAGGTTCAGGGATGCAAAGATGCCTGATTGGGGTAAAAACATTCGCCCCCGGTTTTTGGCCATTTACCGAAAATATAGGGTAGCTGGTCAAAAAAGGCTGTTGGCTGTAAAATCAGCGATGCACTTTTGGGCAAAAAATAAGATCATTATGAAAACATTAACTACTCCCATTATAGCACTGATAGTTTACTTACAGGAACATTCGCCTTTGTTTACACAGGTAATGGCCGCTTTATTTACCTGATGATATTGATAATACCTCGTTTTTTCATCGGTAATTTTCGGCCGTTTACCGGAAGTTTGAGGGGCTTCGCCTAAAAGCATTACATAAAAAAGTATTCTGTTAGCACATTTGAACTACAAAACCATACATATCATGAAAACGCTACTTGCCGTACAAATCATACAATTGCTGATGAAAGCCGCTGAATATGCGGAAGCTTGGTGGCACTCTATTGGCCATTTGATAAAATAATAATAATCAAATCATTATGCGGTATCTCCTGTTAATATCTGTACATCAATCATTCTTCATTATGAAAAAGGGAGATACCGTGAGCTGGAAATGGGGCCAATCGGAAGCCGAAGGTAAAATTACCGGAAAACATACCGAGCCTGTTACCAAAACCATTAAAGACACCAAGGTAAAACGCAAAGCCACTAAAGACGAACCCGCTTATGATATTAAGCAGGACGATGGCAGCAAAGTATTAAAATCAGAAAGCGAACTAAAGCCCGCGCACGCTCATCACAAACGGAAATCCTGAAACAGGAACAATTGCCGGGTTGTAAAAATTCTGTAGTATAAACAAAAACTCATGGTTATTTCATGAATCTGACGCATTTTTACCCTATGACCAAACAACCCATCATCACTGTAAATGACCTTGTTAAAAACTACGGGGATTTTGCAGCTGTAAAAGGCATTAGTTTTGAAGTATTTGAGGGCGAGATTTTTGGCCTGCTTGGCCCCAATGGTGCTGGTAAAACTACCACACTCGAAATTATTGAAACCCTGCGCGAAAAGACATCGGGCCGCATCGTTGTAGATGGCTTTGATATTGAAACTGATACCGACAGTATTAAAAAACGGATAGGCGTGCAATTGCAAGCTGCCGGTTATTATCCAAATCTGAACCTGTCTGAACTGATAACGCTTTTTTCGGGTTTGTATGGCATCGATAAAAGTCCGATGGAAATGCTGGAGAAGGTAGCACTTACTGATAAGGCCAAGGCTAAATATAAAGACCTTTCGGGCGGTCAGAAACAGCGTTTCTCTATTGCGACCACGCTCATCAATAATCCGAGAATCATTTTTTTGGACGAACCCACAACCGGCCTCGATCCGCAGGCACGCCGTAACCTTTGGGATTTGATACGCGAGATACGGAATCAGGGAACAACCGTAGTGATCACCACGCACTATATGGATGAGGCCGAGGTATTATGTGATAGGGTAGCCTTTGTTGATGACGGTCATATTATCGGTATTGATACTCCTGATCATTTTATTGACCAATTGGTAGCATCTGGCTTTGAACGCAAAAAACAGGTTAAGTTAGCCAACCTGGAAGATGTATTCATCAACCTTACCGGTAAAGAATGGCGGGAGGGGTAGGAGGCTGAAGTTGCCAGCAATAAGTTCCAAGTTATAAGTTAACAAATCAAAATACTTCCGGACTTTCGGTCTTTCCGTCTTCCGGACTTTTAATAATCAAATGAACCCAAACCAACCATACAGTAATACAAAAGCAACCCTGGCCATTGCTAAGGCCAGTTTCCGGTCAATATTGCGCAGCCCTTCGGCAGTGGTGTTTACGCTGGCTTTTCCGCTTATATTTATTATTGTTTTTGCCAATATTGGCGGTGGTGGTATTACCGTTGATGTGGGCGTAGCCAAAGGCAGCGATACTATTAGCCCGGTTTACCGGGCGCTTAAAAGCGTAAAAGTGGTGAACCTGGTGCAGGATCAGTCTGCCGCGGAAATGAATACCAACCTGTCAAAAGGGAGCCTTGATGCCATTATCAATATCAAAAAAAATAACAGCAGGCCGCCATTTACCATCAACGTACAATACACGAAAGCCTCGGCTGAAAAAGGGAATATCTTACGGTCGGTATTAAGCAATATATATTATAATATTAACAACAACGCGCTGAAAGGTACGCCGCCAGTAGCCGAGATCAGGGAAAGCACCATTCAGGGTCGCGAGTATAAATACATTGATTTTATACTGCCGGGGCAGCTGGGCTTCTCGCTGTTAAGCAGCGGTGTTTTTGGTACCGCTTTTGTGTTTCTGAGTTTGCGGTTAACGCTGGTTATCAAACGTTTTTTTGCCACGCCAGTTAAACGCTATAGTATTGTACTGGGCGAGGCGCTGGCCCGCCTTACGTTCTCATTATTAGGTTCACTTTTTATCATATTGGTTGGTCATTACATGTTTGGCTTTACACTGGTACATGGCGTGGTAACGGTACTCAATATGCTGGTGCTCTCGGCCATTGCGCTCATTATATTCATGGGCTTTGGTTTTACCATATCGGGTATAGCTAAAAACGAGAGTACGGTGCCGCCTTTATCAAATATTATAACCCTGCCACAGTTTTTATTGTCGGGCACGTTTTTTTCGGTTACCGCTTTCCCTAAATGGCTGCAGGTTATCAGTAATGTGCTGCCGCTTACACATTTGAATAATGCTATGCGTAAGGTAGCTTTTGAAGGTGCCGGCCTGGGCGATGTTACCCATCAGCTGTTGATATTGCTGATATGGTTTGTGATCATATACGCGGTAGCGGTTAAAACATTTAAGTGGGAATAGGTAATTAATGATCTTCTAATTTAGCCAGGGCTTCTTTAGCATCTTTATTGTCCTCTTTTAGTGCAAGAGATCTTTTATAAATCAAAATAGCATCCTGCTTTTTGCCGGCCTTGTTTAGTGCTTTGCCGTAGCTGTTATACATATCCGGATTGGTAGGGTTCAATAATAAATTAACCTTATAAGCTTCCAATGCCTTATCTGTACAGGAATCATCAAGCAATTCATTGGCTATGAAATCCATTTCATGGGCGCTGTACCTGTAATGTGCGGTATCGGCTTGCATTTGAACTAAACGGCTTGCGGCAACGTCACCGCCTTTTTCAAACAGAATTTTGGCGTATTTGTCTGCAATAGATATTTTCGTTTTCTCTTGTGAAGTATTATCTAAAATACTAATGGCGTTTGATGCAGTTATAAAATTTGAACCGCTTTGTGTATTGTCTAAAATAATTACAGTCTGGTTCTTTGACAAATTTCGCATAAACACACTTCGTAAGCCATCTATGTATCCATTATGAAAAACAATTTTTTCGTGTGCTTTTATTTTTAAAACATACCATCCTAAACCATATGAAACGCCACCTCCTGCTACAACCTCCTGTTGGTTGTTTAGTATAGTGGGCTTAAATGCCTCATTCAATACGTGGGTGTTTACCAGTGTGTTGTTATACAATGCCTGGTCAAACTTTAGCAGGTCTGTTGTTGTGCTGATAACATTTCCCTCTCCCCAAAATGTAGTATAACTGGCGTTTGCTGATATAGAATCTATCTGCTTAAAATGCGGATAATAATGTTTAGGATAAAAGTAACGATGGGTGACACTGCTTTTTTGTGCTAATTGGGGATTGCCCAAATAGGTTTCAGTCATGCCGGCGGGAGTAAAAATGTATTTTTTCAGATAGGTATCAAAAGGTAAACCAGATACTTTTTCGACCAATAATGCCAGTAAATTAAAGTTAATATTGGAGTAGGTATACTTGTCGCCGGGCTTAAAAGCTAATGGTTTAGGATATTGTTGTAAGGTAGGTATGATGTCGTGATAGCTGAATTTTTTTTGTGGCTGTACCTTTAAAAGGGTATCAAAAATATCTTCTTTATCCCGTGGTAAGCCAGAGGTGTGCGAAAGTAAATTCCTGACAGTAATATCGGGATACGGAAATTGAGGGAAATATTTTTTTAATGGATTATCTAACCGGATCTTGTTTTTTTGAACCAATTGTAAAACAGCGGTTGATGTGATAGTTTTTGATACTGAGGCAAGGAAAAAGGCTGAATGATCGGTATTTAATATCTTATTGGCAATGTCTGCATAGCCGAATGACTTTTTATAGATCACCTGGCCTTGGTCTGCCACCAATACGTTGCCATTGAGCTGTCCGGCATCAAACTGACCATTGAACAGGCTATCCAGTCGTTTAAAGGTATTTTGCGCGTTTGCGTAATTATAAATACCAACTGCTAAAATAAGGACGATAAGTTTTTTCATGGTATTGTGAAGACTTGTTTGACCCAATCAACGTGACAGTGGCTAATGAATAAATATGTTTATTTGTAAAACATTCCGCATTTTAACCATCATGAAAAGCAGCAACAGGATTTTGCCTGTAATCGTTATATCTCAATTTTTTTGTACCTCGTTATGGTTTGCCGGTAATGCCGTTATAACAGATATTGCCCGGCAGCTGCATCTGGAACCTGCATACCTGGCTTACCTTGCCAGCGCGGTGCAAGCTGGCTTTATTTTAGGTACGCTGATTTTTGCTATATTAAGTATAGCCGACAGGTTTTCGCCCTCGCTTGTTTTTTTAGTCTGCGCCGTTATAGCAGCTGTTTTTAATTTGGGGGTAAGCATTCAAGGTATCAATTCGCATGCGTTGCTGTTGCTTCGGTTTATGACCGGTTTTTTTCTGGCCGGTATTTATCCGGTAGGGATGAAAATAGCTTCAGATCATTACCAGCAAGGGTTAGGTAAATCATTAGGTTATTTAGTAGGTGCACTTGTTTTGGGTACGGCTTTCCCGCACCTGCTTAAAAGTTTGATGGCTGCTTTGCCCTGGCGTTATGTTGTGTTTTCAACCTCGGCGCTTTCTGTACTGGGTGGTTTAGCCATGTTTTTGATGGTTCCTGATGGTCCCTATCGCAAAGCAGCTCAGAAACTGAATTTAAAAGGTTTTCTACAAAGCTTTCGCGATAACAAATTCCGGGCGGCTGCATTTGGCTACTTCGGGCATATGTGGGAGCTGTATGCCTTTTGGGTATTTGTGCCTGTAATGCTGACGGCTTATAAAAGCCATCATCCGAATACAGATATTAATGTACCTCTACTATCATTCCTGATTATTGTTACCGGTAGCGCGTCATGTGTTTTCAGCGGATTGATATCGCGGAGTTTTGGTGCAAAGAAAACGGCGGTAGTGGCACTTGCAGTCTCGTGCTTATGTTGTCTGATTTCACCATTGTTGTTGCTTAATGATTCACTAATAGCTTTTATAGGTTTCCTGTTTATCTGGAGTATGGCCGTAATTGCCGATTCACCTATGTTTTCTACACTGGTTGCGCAGTACGCCCCAGCTCAATCAAAGGGCACCGCATTAACTATCGTGAACTGCATTGGTTTTTCAATAACCATCATCAGTATACAACTCATCAATGCGCTGCGAAACGATGATAATGACCAATATATTTATATGCTGCTTGCAGTAGGTCCGGTGTTGGGATTGCTTACGCTGTTTAAAAGCAAAAATGCTCCATCCATCTTCGGTGAATAATCTATCTTGTCATTTCAGTTAGTTAACATTAATATAACATTAAGCTTATTTGTATTAACATTTAGATAACATTAAGCTAATAATTTTGCATCATTAACCTTAGTAATGATGTTTAAAAGTTTTAATACCGCTATTCTGCTTGGTACTTTATTAATAATGTGTTCACTTAGTGTTAAGGCTCAGGACTCCAAAGTAGGCACTTGGGGCATAGCTACCGTAGTATTGCCCGGCGACAGCTTGCATAAATGGGGAGGTTATTCTGAATTCCAGATCCGTACCAATGGCCCTATATCGCAGTTTCAATATTATGAGGCCAAAGCGGGCGTAAGTTATGACCTGGATAAAAACTTTATCGCCTTATTAGGTACCGGCACTTACCACACCTATGATTTTGCCGATGTAAACGCAGGGCCTGTAACTAATGAGTTTAGAGTATGGGAGCAGATGACCGTTAACCAATTCCTGTACCGTCTGAAATTTGAGCACCGGTATCGTGTTGAACAACGTTGGGTAAACGGCGATTATCGCAACCGGTTCAGGTACCGCTTAAATATGTTCATCCCTTTAAATAACACCAAGATCATAGCCAAAACCTGGTTCCTATCGGTTTTTGATGAGGTGTTTTTTAATAATAAAGCTCCAAATTTTGAACGAAACCGGGTTTCGGCGGCCTTAGGTTACCAATTTGATAAGAAATGGATAGCACAGGCAGGCTGGATCAACCAGCGAAACTACGCTGCAACCACAAGCAGTGGTAAAAATAACATTATGCTTATGTTAATGTATCGTATAAATCGGAAAAATGCAGTTCAAAGAGAGCTTTTACCAACAACTACCGATTAAGAATCATAACAAATGCAAAATTTCAATTGTGATTTCTTGATTTTGCTATTAACTTAGCCCGCGGTTTACAAATTACAAATATCTGACAATAAACTATGAGCTTAATAATTGACGTACATGCCCGCCAGATCTTAGATTCGCGTGGTAACCCTACTATTGAGGTAGAGGTATTAACAGAAAACGGTGCTTTCGGCAGGGCTGCTGTACCATCAGGTGCATCAACCGGTGTTCACGAAGCCGTTGAACTTCGCGATAACGATAAAACAAAATACATGGGTAAAGGTGTGTTAAATGCCGTTGCCAACGTAAATGATATTTTAGCTCCTGAATTAAAAGGTATTGACGTATTTGATCAAAACGCTATTGACGCGTTAATGATTGAGATTGACGGTACCGAAAACAAAGGTAAATTAGGTGCTAACGCTATATTAGGCGTTTCATTAGCCGTAGCTAAGGCTGCTGCTCAGGAAAGCCGCCAGCCATTATACCGCTACATTGGTGGTGTAAATGCAAACACACTACCTATCCCGATGATGAACATCATCAACGGTGGTTCGCACTCTGATGCTCCTATCGCTTTCCAGGAATTTATGATCATGCCTGTTGGCGCTCCTTCTTTTTCTGAAGCACTGCGTTGGGGTACTGAGGTATTTCATAACCTGAAAAAAATTCTGCATGACCGTGGCCTTTCTACAGCTGTTGGCGACGAAGGTGGTTTTGCTCCGACTTTTGAAGGAACTGAAGACGCGGTTGAAACCATTTTAAAAGCAATTGAAAAAGCTGGTTACAAACCAGGCGAAGATATTTATATCGCGTTTGATTGTGCTGCTTCTGAGTTTTACAAAGACGGTAAATACGATTACACCAAGTTTGAAGGCGATAAAGGTGCTATCCGCACCAGCGCTGAGCAGGCAGATTACCTGGCTGAATTAGCAACCAAATACCCTGTTATCTCTATCGAAGATGGTATGGCTGAGGATGATTGGGATGGCTGGAAAATTTTAACCGATAAAATTGGTAAAAACGTGCAGTTAGTGGGTGACGATTTATTTGTAACCAATACAAAACGTTTACAAAGAGGTGTTAGCGAAGGTATTGCTAACTCGATCCTGGTAAAAGTTAACCAAATTGGTTCATTAACCGAAACTATTAACGCGGTAACTTTAGCGCAAACCAATGGCTTTACCTCGGTAATGAGCCACCGTTCTGGCGAGACTGAAGATGCAACCATTGCTGATTTAGCTGTAGCATTAAATTGCGGTCAGATCAAAACCGGTTCTGCTTCACGTTCAGACAGGATCGCTAAATACAACCAATTATTACGTATCGAAGAAGAATTGGGCAGTAATGCAAAATTCATCGGTAAGGATTTCAAATTCCTGAAAAAATAATTAAAAATTCATTAAAGAGCCATCTGCTTAAAACAGGTGGCTCTTTTTTAATTGATACCAATGGGCAACGTTAAACAACCAGAGTGGCTGAAACGCGAAATTCAATATTTTGATAAGGCCGACGATTCCTTAGTCGGGCAGGTTGATCTTGCACCCATTGAACTCTCCATCCTCCAGAACTACTACGAAGTAGATGCGGAAGACCCTTTGTTTGACATGTATCAGATTGAACCCGTTGATGCTACCTTTTTAAAACCATACACCACCCTGGAGTTTGATTTTGATCAATATGATTATTGGCTGGCCGCCTACACTGACAATTGGGAGCAAACCAAAAAAGATAAAGGTTTCATGGGCGAATATCCACCGCCAAAGCAATAAACACTACTATATTTGCTGATAATTAAACCGTTGCGATAACGTTATTCTTCCACAATAATTTATAATTATATATTAATGAACAGAAAAGGGATTTTGAGGGGACTGGTAATACTGCTTATCCTGATAGTTGATATTGGGCTTGATCAGGGTTCAAAAATATATGTGCGCAAGCATTTGAATTATTATGAAGTGTTGCTGCCCTTTAAATCAGAACATTTTCAGTTGGTGCGTACCGAAAATACAGGCGCCTTTTTAAGCCTGGGCGATTCGTTAGGTAATCCGTGGCGGTTTATACTGCTTACGCTGCTGCCTGCAGGCGTATTACTTTTTGGATTGTTATACGTGCTGCTAAAAAACAATTTAAATAAATGGAATGCCCTGGGTATAATCCTGGTACTTGCCGGCGGTTTTGGTAATCTTTACGACAGGTGGGTATACCACAGCGTAACCGATTTTATGTTCATCAAATTCAGCTGGGCTCAAACCGGCGTTTTCAATGTGGCCGATATGTCAATCATGGCTGGTGTGGGCATATTGCTCGTGCAATCGTTCATGAAAGATCGCGAGCTTAAAAACAAAAAGCAAACCGGCAACGAAGAAAAGGTTGAAGCATAAGTATTTCAGAAAAACCTCCCCATCGGTGCATGTGATATAAAAAGTGTATCTTTGCAAAAAAATACTTATTAGCCCCTACGGTTTTGATCACCGAAAAATTCGTCAGGTGCGTTTATGCTTTTTGGCGATAGCACCATACACATTACAATCATTACATGTCATTTGAAAATTTAAAATTAATTGAGCCCTTACTCAAGGCCTTAAAAACTGAGGGATATA
>NZ_JBCECK010000165.1:0-10253 GCF_039207105.1 Mucilaginibacter sp. | reverse complement strand
GCCTAAATTGTATCTTTGCAGCTATTATGAGCAAATCAACCGACGAACTTTTTAAAAACGTTATATCGCACGCCAAAGAATATGGCTTTGTTTTTCCTTCAAGTGAGATTTATGATGGCCTGAGCGCTGTTTATGATTACGGCCAGTTTGGTGCCGAATTAAAGAACAACATCAAAACCTACTGGTGGAAAGCGATGGTGCAAATGAACGATAACATTGTTGGTATTGACAGCGCCATATTCATGCACCCTAAAATATGGAAAGCGAGCGGCCACGTTGACGGCTTCAGCGATCCGATGATCGATAATAAAGATTCAAAAAAACGTTATCGTGCCGATCAGCTCCTGGAAGATAAAATAGAACGCTACGACAAAGACGGTAAAACCGATAAAGCCGAAGCTTTACAGCATGACATGGACGAGGCCCTTAAAAATGAGGATCTGCCCCGTTTGAAAGAACTGATCTTAGAACACGAAATAGCCGACCCTATCAGCGGTACGCGAAACTGGACAGATGTGCGCCAGTTTAACCTGATGTTCAGCACCCAGATGGGCGCTGTGGCCGATGAGGCTGATGTGGTTTATTTACGCCCGGAAACTGCTCAGGGTATATTTGTAAACTACCTGAACGTACAAAAATCGGGCAGGATGAAAATTCCTTTCGGTATTGCCCAAATTGGCAAGGCTTTTCGTAATGAGGTTATTGCCCGTCAATTCATTATCCGCATGCGTGAGTTTGAGCAAATGGAGATGCAGTTCTTTGTTCGCCCTGGCACACAAAAAGAATGGTTTAACCAGTGGAAAGAGGCCCGCCTGAAATGGCATCTTGCCCTGGGTACCGATGCCGCTAAATACCGTTACCACGAACATACTAAGCTGGCTCACTATGCTGATGCCGCTTATGATATCGAGTTTGAATTTCCATTCGGCTTTAAAGAGGTTGAGGGTATACACAGTCGTACCAATTTTGACCTGAGCCAGCATGAAAAATTCTCAGGTAAAAAAATGCAGTATTTTGATCCGGAGGTTGACCCTGAAACCGGAAAGCCTTATGGTAACTATGTGCCTTATGTAATTGAAACTTCGATAGGGTTAGACAGGATGTTCCTGCTCACTATGATCAATGCGTTTGAAGAGGAAGATCTGAGCACCGAAGAGAAACAGGACAGCCGTACCGTACTCCACCTGCACCCTTGCCTGGCACCGGTTAAGGCCGCTATTTTCCCGCTGACCAAGAAAGATGGTTTGCCGGAGAAAGCACGTGAGATCATGGATCGCCTGAAGTTGGATTTCAACATACAATACGAAGAAAAAGACGCAATTGGTAAACGCTATCGTCGTCAGGATGCCATTGGCACACCTTTCTGTATCACCGTTGACCACCAGACGCTGGAAGATGATACCGTAACTATCCGCTACCGCGATACTATGGCGCAAGAGCGTATAGCATCTGCCGATCTGGAAAAAATCATCGGAGACCAGGTGAGCTGGAAGAATTTATTGAAGTAAGTAACATCAACCTATATAAAGAAAAAGCTGCCCTACACCAATAGGACAGCTTTTCTTTTTACAGGTAAGTACCTGTGTCAAGCTATTGATACTTCTAATACCTCTGTTATATATTTTGCACTTAGTTCATTGGCATTATAGCTGTTCATTTCATGATACAGTTTGGTAATATTGTTTTTATACAGCTCATTGGCCATTATTTCTTCCACAGCCTTACGGATAGATTCACGATCAGGAGTTTCTGTGTTCAGATTAATTCCATAATTAAAATAACCAATGCGGGAACAAATTTCATTTTTACCTTCGTGTAAACCTGCAGCCACCATAGGTACCCTGTTATGGATACTTAATAATGTACCACCATATCCACCATTAGTAACGTATACATTTACATAAGGTAGCACATCATTAAAAGGAATAAAATCTTCTATTATAATATTGTCTGAAGTATACTTTTCTCTTAGCTCTTTTGTTCCGTTACCTGCAGTGGCCGCCAAAACTAAAACATCCGTATCCTTAAATACCTCAAGGGTTGGCTCCGTCAGTTTTGTAAAATCCTTTTCAACGGTTCCCTCTGTTACCAGCACAATCTTTTTATACTGTTCAAGACGATCATCAAACCAAACTTCGTGATTTTGTTTATTGGATGTATATGGTAACAGTGCTCCTACAAAGCGAATATTCTCGCCTAAATCGCTGCGGGTATAATCAAAACCCGGGCTGCCAATTTGGAGGCATAATGTAGCTTCTTTTGACAACAAATTTGGCAACATTGTTTTTTCTATACTGATACCATAGCGCTTAAGCAGCTCATCATAAGTATCAACTGCCCGTTTAAATAATACATTTACAGCCTGATCATGCATTTTAGCATATTCAGCGCGTTCAATCTCATTTTTTGCTGGTAATAATCCCATACCAAACGGTGCCAGATCAACTGAGTCTTCGGCAGAAGGAACAATGCCAACCGCTATAACCGGTTTGTTCATTAAGATTTTCACAAATGGTGTAGCACTGAAAAAACTATCCACAATCAGCAGGTCAAAAGGAAAAGTTTCATTTATCTGCAATATATCTTCATAATACTCCGGGCCTCGCTCTGCAAAAATGGTAATGAAGTCAAAATTCAGTTTTTCAATAGGATCTGAAATTTCAGATCGGCCTCCATAGGTATCAATAATATCTGCAGTAATGGCTACAGCCTTTTCATATTTATACTGTGGAATATTTAATTTTTTCAGTCTTTCTTCAAATACATCCGGCATATACCAACGCACATCACAACCTGCCTCCTGTAAATATTTGGCCAAGCCCGTAAGTGGATTAAAATGTCCGTCAAGGGGCACCGTAGCAAATAAAATCTTCTTTCCTTTTAACTGTGTTTCCAATTGCTTTTCCATAATGAAATATTTTTTAGCCTTTTAGGCTAGCAGCTAAATTGCGGATATGCGGCATTGGAAAGTATAACCAAAAATGGGGATAGTCCCCCCATTTTCGGGAGCAAAAACAGCAAGTGGCATCGCGCTTTGTGTAGACTTGTAAAAGGGGAAAGTCAAAACAATTTCCTTAACTTACTGCTTATTGGTATATTAAAACCTCCTGCTATTATGCCTGCTGTAAAAGAGTACCCTTTTTATTTAAAAAGTACAATAACCCTGTTTGGGCTTATTTTATTGGTTTATGTTTTTTCGCAATTGGCCGATGTGCTGATACCGCTGGCCTTTTCGGCCTTTATAGCTATTCTGCTCAACCCCATTTGCAACTGGTTACAAAGTAAGAAAGTGCCCAAAATAGCATCTATCATTATTGCTATGTTTATAGCTACTGTATTGATCATTGCCCTGTTCTATTTTCTTTCCACCCAGATCATCCAGTTCAGCGATTCGTTGCCCACGCTTAAGCAAAAGTTTGCCGAAATGTTTGTTTCCTTTAAGGGATGGGTAGCAGCAACCTTTAATTTTTCAGTTCAAAAGCAGGATCAGATGATCAAGGATGCCATGAACAATAGCCAGGCGCTTATAGGCCGCACGCTCGGCTCCGTACTGGGTACCTTTGGGTTGATGTTTATTATACCCGTATATGTTTTTTTAACCCTGTTTTATAAAGCCCTTATCCTTAATTTCCTGTTTGAGGTATTTGCCGAAGAAAACTCTAAACAAGTGGCCGACGTTTTGAAAGAAACCAAAGTGGCCATACAAAGCTATATACAGGGCTTGTTGATCGAGATGGCTATAGTGGCTGTTCTTAATTCAACAGCACTGGTATTATTGGGTGTAAAATATGGTATACTCATAGGGGTTATTGGCGCCATCCTGAACCTGCTGCCTTATATTGGCGGCCTCATAGCCATTGCACTACCGGTATTGATGGCCACGGTTACCAAAGATGGTTATTCTACTCAACTAGGCGTTATCATCGCCTATATTGTGATCCAGTTTATTGATAATAATATACTGGTGCCACGCATTGTATCATCAAAAGTACAGATTAACGCATTGGTATCAATAATTGTAGTGTTGCTGGGCAATATGCTGTGGGGACTGGCAGGCATGTTTTTGTCCATACCCTTTGTGGCGGTGCTTAAGATAGCTTTTGACCGAATTGATAACCTTAAACCCTGGGGCAAACTCCTGGGCGATACCATACCAACCCGCTACAAAGGCCTTTTGAATAAAGTCAAAAGTTAAAATTCAAAAGACACCAAGTATTGGTGGCAGAAGTGTTTGGAAGATTCAACTTTCTAAAAAATGCTATCTAAAATAATAAAGTAACCCATCATTGCTGTATTTTGTCATTGCGAGCGCAGCGCGGCAATCGCGAATTTGTATTGTTCGCGATTGCTTCGTACCTCGCAATGACAAATTTTTATTTCTTCTTAATATTTATGATTAGCAATCAATGGCTTTTGACTTTTTAATTTTGAATTTTGACTTAATTAATGGCTTACCGGGTTATCAGCTTTGTTCAGAGTGCCGTTGATGTACAAGATCTGGTTTACCTTTTTCGGGTCGCCTTGGTATACCCAAACAATATTATTGATGTATTTGCGGAAAGCGTCACTTACTTCTTCGGTAGTCAGTTTCTTCACATCATCTACCAGGGTTAATGAACGTTTCCAGTTATTGAACAATACCTCGTTTGATGCTAAGGAAAATGCCTGCGCACTGTTGGTTTCATTTTTATAGTAAAAACCGGTAAGGTAAGTAACCTTCATGTTGGCTACCTCATCAGCCTTAAAACCCTCTGTTTTTATTTTATCAACCAGTTTATCAAATACTGCAATGTATTTATCGGGTTGGGTGGTTGATACCGAGAATTTGGCAACTGACGTTTGCCCCACGCTAAACCAGGCCTGCGGCGCGTACGATAAACCATTGTTGGTACGTACATCTAAAAAATGACGATTGGCAAATATGCGCATGGCAACGTTAAAAGCATCAAAATCAGCTGTGCCGGGTTGCGGGCCGCTGGTAATACCTTCTACATAGTTGGTAGCCAGCTCGCGCGATTCTGCATTGAACGAGTTTTTGTAAACCCTGAAAAATGATTTTTTAAACTCAAACGGAGCACCTTGTTTTATGCCGCCAAGCATGGCCTTTACTTTGGCTTCAATAACCTCCTTATCCAGATCGGCCACTACTACGATCACCAGGCGTGAACGGGTAAGTATCGATTGATAATAAGCCTTGGTTTCCTCAGGGGTAAGTTTGCCCACAATATCTACCGTACCATTAGGGTCTTTGGCATAATCGCGGTTGGCAAAGGCAACCTTATCGGCATATTTATCGATAGCATTATCGGGCTGCGAATCGGCTTGTTTAATATTATTAATAGCATCCTGTTTGATACGGGCAAATTCCTTGGCATCAAAACGGGGCTGGGTCAAAGCATCCACATACAAAGGCCAAACCACATCAAAATCGCTTTTAATACAATTCATGCGCAGTATGGAGTAGTTTTTGTTGCTGCTACCGGCAACTGTGGCGCTTACCTTATCCAGCTGATCTTTAAAGCTGTTTTTATCATACTTTATGGTTCCGCATTCGGTAAGGGCATCCATCGCTATGGATTCGATACCCATTTTATCAGCCTTGTAGTTTTGTACACCACCTTTTATAATGGTTTGTATCTCCACAATATCATTACCACTTGGCTGCACTATTACTTTTACACCGTTAACCGTGGTTTCGTAAGCTTTATTTTGTGCTTGTACAGGTTTTATATTTCCTATCGCCGTTGCTATCAGCAGGGCAAATACATATTTCTTCATCATGATAAGTTTTTAATTTTACTTAGCTACAAAAAACGAAGCCACATTCTGTTGTTTACTTAACGCCGGAGCTATAATGATACCTGCTGCGTATGGCTTACCTATTACATAAGTTTTCAGGTATTTTTCTATATCGGCACGGGTTACTTTCTGATAATTACTATCCAGGTCGGTATAAAAATCAAGCGAGGTACTGCACCACATATAGCTCATCTGGCTGGCAAGGCTTGATGGTTTTTCTTTTTGGTGGATGCTGTTTCTTAACAGGATAGCTTTGGCATCTTTCAATTGTTCATCGGTAAAATAATCAGGCTTAACCCATTGGCTTATCTGGCTCATCAATTCATCGTAACATTCCTTTAATTTATTAGGATTCGGAACAACGGTGATATCAATAGGGCCAACATAGCGGCTGGTGGTATAGTTTAAATAAGCCCCGCTGGCTAATCCCTTATCAACCAAAGCTTGCTGAAATTTTGATGAATTTAAGCCAATAATAGTCGAAAACACATCAGCTGCTATTGTTGCAGCAGAATCAGTCGGGTATGATGGGCCCTGCCAGGTAAACTCCATGTAAGGGGTTTGGGCAATGGTGCTTTCCTTTACAAAATACTCACTCTTGGTAAGCGGTTTAAACGGAGGTATAGGATATTTTTCATGCGGATTAAAGCCGCTGTTTGCCCAATCGCCAAAAATGCTTTCAGCCATAGCGAAGGCAGCTTCATGTTTCACATCACCGCAAATGGTCAATAAACTATTGTTGGGGAAGTAATACTTGTCTTTGATGATCATCATTTTTTCGGGCGTAGCCGTGTTGATCACTTCGTGGATACCAATAGGAACTTTACGGGTGATAAGATCGCCCCAAAGTTTTTGCTGGATACCGTACCAAAGCTGAAAACCCGGATCGCTCTCGGCACGCTGAAACTCACCATCAACCACCGGGCGCTCTTTTTTCATATCCTCTTCACGATAAATAGGGAAACGAATGGCCGCGTTCATGAACTTTAAACCGGCTTTCAGGCTATCCCTGTCGAAAGTGAAAAAGTAATTAACCCGTTCCACATCAGTAGTACCATTCCAGATGGCGCCTAATTCCTGTGTACGTTTTAAAAATGCTTCCTGGTTTGGATAATCCTTATTAGCCTTAAAAAACATATGTTCAAAAAGGTGCGATAAGCCGCTGTATTCAGGGCCTTCGGTGTAGGCACCGTTTTTTACAGCAATTTCAATAGTTGCCAGCGGTACCTTGCTGTTTTCAATAACCACTACTTCCAATCCGTTTGGAAGCTTTTTCCAGAAGTAGCCTTCCGGCAATCGGGGTTGAGCAATTGCACAGCAAAAGCTGAATACCCCTGCAACACTTAGTGTTAAAGTTTTGATAAAGTTCCGGGTCATATACTTATAATATTTTAAACACTATAAATATATCGGTATATTCTATAAAACGGGCAGGTTTTAAGTAATTGAAGCTTGTTTTTTTAACTGACAGTAAGCATAAAGTGATTTCTGCACATTCACAACAAACAAGTAATTCTGCTAAACCGATAAGGCATATCAAATGCCCGATTTGATGCTGTTGTAAGGTAGTCCCAGATCATCAATAGAGTATTGAGTGAGTACACTATCCTTTAGCGTACAGTAATCGCCGCGATGGGTTACCACCAGCTTTTCTACCCCGTCTTTTTTATCTATCATGGGTACGGTTGCCGAAACTACTTTACCCGTAGTGTCCAGCTCGATAATGTATATTTCCTTTTTAGGATCAGTAGCATCAGTGAAGGGAATAATTACCGTTTCATTATAATCATCAACAAAGCGGCCTAAAATATTTTTGCCCTGTACTTCTTTTGGGTTTAAAGCCAGCAATTGTTTGGCAACCTGCTCCGTAAGACCAGTAATTCTCAGGCGTACCTCGTTACCATCAGCATCTTTCAGGGTATCCTGCATGGTAACATTGCCTTTGTTTGGATATTTGGCTATGGCGTAAAAATTGTTTTCGCCGGTGTTTTTATCATTATGCCCTGGCAACAGGTACCTTAGCTGAAGGTTTGTTAATGCAGAACTATCTGACTTTACTTTAGCGGCTATACTTAGCAGATCGGCCTGGCTCAGGCGTTTGCCGATATTAACGGTTAACATATTGGCGGTATCACTTTTAACCAATCTTGATATGGTATAATGCGGCACTTCTTTTTTTGAACAACCTACTATAACCAACATCGCCATTAAACAAAACACAAAATTCTTCATACGGGGCAAAGATAACCGTTGATTTTAATGATTGCGTTGATTACGCTGATTATTTGACCGTTGGTTGATGATTTCTCACCGTTGATTTTGGTGATTCCGTTGATTGCGCTGATTTCCTATCTTGATTCTTGTCTCTTATTTCTTGATTCTATCTTTAAATAATCCCATGCAAAGAGCCTCCTTTTTCGCCTAATTTATCAACCATTTTTTCAACTTCTGGGTCTTTTTCAAGTACAGGGGCATGGTGAGGTTTTATACGTGCGTCAATAATCAGCGGGCCGGTACAGCCCCAGTGCTTATGCTCGGTAAAGCTGCCAATACCATATATATCATGCGATGGGTTACTGCGGGTAAAGGTTACCCATACAAAGTTATTCACGTTTTGCGCGGCAAAGGCGGCATCATCACAAAGTACAATAAGGGCAAGGCCATCCAACTCGTCCTCATCTTCCTTTAGCTTGTATTCTATAATGCTGATAACGTTGTCAATATCCTGGTGGTTGATATGTTTGGGCACTTCAACCATTAATACACCGGGGAGAGCCATTTTATAGTTATTAACCGGCTTAGGCAGGCTGAACCAGGATGGCAGCTCCGTCCAAAGTTCACGCTTAATATCGCCGGCAACCGTAATGGCTACCTTACTGCCCGAGTTAAGTCCGCTGCCGCTGTAATCAAGGGTATCAATAGTGGTGCGGGTATAAAAATGCAGATCGCGGGTAAAATCAACGCGCTGTAGTATGTGGTTCAAGAAAACAGGAATGTTGTTCACATCCAGCGATGGATCATCCTCCTGCGCGGCTATCAGCAGGTATTTGGCCAGGCTCAGCTGGCTTTTGCCCAGGATGTGATTGGCAATCGTAATTATTTCTTGCGGTTTACGCTCTTTTAGGTAAGGCGTATAACGCTCGCTGCCGGTAGCAAACAATAGCGGATGAACACCTGCCGCATCAACCGCATTAACGGCATGCAAGCCGGGTATTTCCTTAGGTATAGCCGCACCGCTGATCTCATGGATGAGCGCGCCAAAGCTGGTATCTTCCTGCGGAGGCCGACCAACTACGGTGAATGACCATACCGCATCCTTACGGTGATATACGTTATGAACCTTTAATAATGGGAATGGATGTATCAGGCTATAATAACCCAGGTGATCGCCAAAAGGGCCTTCAGGCTTATTATCATGTGGCATTACCGTTCCGGTGATCACAAAATCGGCATCGGCAGAGATGCAGAAACCCTCATCGTCATAAAAATAACGGAACCGGCGATTACCTAAAGCTCCGGCAAAGGTCATTTCTGATAATCCTTCGGGCAGGGGCATTACCGCGGCAACGGGATGCGACGGCGGGCCGCCTACAAATATGCTCACCTTTAAGGGTTGCCCCTTGGCATTGGCTTTAGTTTGATGTACACCTATACCCCGGTGTATCTGGTAATGCAGTCCTATTTCCTGGTTCAAAATATAATCGTTACCGGCCAGTTGTATACGGTACATACCCAAGTTGGCGTTCATGATGCCGGGTTTATCCGCATCCTCAGTATATACCTGGGGCATGGTTACAAAAGGGCCGCCATCCATAGGCCAGTTTACAATTTGTGGAATATCGCTGATTTTGCATCGACCGAAATTAACCGGCGCACCGCCTTTCTTTTTCATGGGCAGTGCCGATAAAGCGGTAAGCGCTACATTGGTATATTGAAAAGGCCGCTTAATGGCCTTGATTGGGTCGTTCTTGAGTTCAACAAGGGTTTTAATCTTATCAAGTGTATCCCTGAAAATAAATTTCGAGCGCTCCAGCGTTCCAAATAAATTAGATACTGCGGGGAACTTGCTGCCCTTTACGTTTTCAAATAAAATGGCCGGACCCTGATTTTCAAACACCCGTAAATGAATGGCTGCCATTTGCAAATGCGGATCAACCTCTTCCTTAATACGTACCAGATGACCATTTTTTTCAAGATCAGCAATGCAGTCCTGCAAACTTTTATAACCCATGCACGAAAGTACTAATATTTGATTTATTCAATCAATTTCATAGGTACACATTAATGACAATTGCCTTACTAATGAACCAATGATACAAATGAACTAATGAACATTTTTTTGCTACTTTCGTACTTAAGTTGACTGCAAAACAATGTCGGTAATTATATTTACACTGATCATATTTATCGGCGCGTACTTCGCGGGTTTATTGGGCTCATTAACGGGCCTGGGT
>NZ_JBCECK010000164.1:1155-10427 GCF_039207105.1 Mucilaginibacter sp. | reverse complement strand
TTACATTGCTATCAACCAGCTGTAAAAAAGTATTAAACAAACAGGATCTTACCAGCGCTTCTCCTGATTTAATATTTGGTGATTCTGTTTTAGTAAAACAAAATGTTGACTTTATTTATGGCCAGAATTTACCTAACTGGTATGGTAATACAGGAGGTTCGGTATCAAGTAACTTAAACGGTATTTGTGATGAAGCTTATAACGATAATAAGTTTGTGCAAGGTACTCTTACCAACAATGATGTTACTGATATTGGTAGTAGTAATACATCGGGTTCATATAATAAAATCAGGATCATTAATACTTTTTTGCATGATTTAGCAGCCGGTAAACTTTCGGCTGACACAAAAAAAAGATTTGCCGCACAAGTTTTGTTTTGGAGAGCCTATCGTTATTTTGATCTGGTTAGATTATATGGTGGTGTCCCTTTAGTGCTAACGCCTTTAGACGCGGTAGGTGATGCAAATAAACAGGCTGCGCTGTTACCCCGAACCAAAACATCTGATTGTATTAAACAAATTGTTGCCGATTTAGATTCGGCTATCAAGAGCTTGCCGCAAAGATGGCCTGATTCTAAGGATGATTATGGCAGAATAACTTCTCAGGCAGCAGCTGCCTTTAAGGGTCGGGTTTTATTAACCTGGGCAAGTCCGGAGTTTAATCCTACAAATGATCGTGCAAGGTGGCAGCAAGCTTACGATGCCAATCTGCAGGCAGTGAATATTTGTAACGCCGCAGGTAATAAATTAATGCCCGATTATGCCGGTTTATGGTTTGTTGAAGGCTATTCAAATACAGAGGCTATAATGGTTACAGCTTATAATTCAGCCACCGGTGATCAGCAAAAAGATAATAATGGTTATGACCTTTCTACCAGGCCGGCTTATACAGGCACTGGTAGCCCTTCAGTTTCAAACCAACCCATATGGGAGATGGTGCAATCTTACCCTATGCTTGATGGTTTGGTACCAAATGCTTCAAGCAAGTATCCTTATTCGATACAAACATTTTATAAAAACCGTGATCCGCGGTTTGATAAAACTATTGGTTTTAACGGATGTAACTGGCCTCTAAATAGTAATAATGCATTCAGATTATGGACTTACTATTATACTGACCCATCATCTAAAAAAGTTGTAACGACTGAGCCAATTACAGCATCTGCTACAACAACCGGTTTTTATTTACGTAAGGCTATTGATCCAAGTTTAGCAGCTGCTAATGTTATGTATTCAGGAAATGATTGGATTGAGATACGTTATGCGGAAGTCTTGTTGAACTTAGGTGAATGTGCTGCCGAAATTGGCAATCTGGGCCAGGGACAGGAAGCATACAGCGCATTGATTGCTTTACGTAAGCGCGCCGGTATTGAACCCGGCAGCGACGGTCTTTATGGTTTAGTTCAGGGAATGAGTCATGATGCAATGATTAATGCCATTATGCTTGAGAGAAAAATTGAACTGGCTTATGAAGGTAAAAGATTCTGGGACTTAAGAAGAAGAAATATGTTGCAGTCCACACTCAATGGAACCAGAAGATCAGGAATCAGGATTACGTTGAATTCAAACGCACCTGCAAGTTTGCTTCCTCCATATTCAGGTCGTGATCAGTTAACCTCAGATGATGCTTATACCTATTTTACTATAGCACCGGTAACGCTGGATAATAAGTATACGCTGAATGTACAAACATCAGTTGATTTCTTTGGAATACCTACTGCTACAATGAATAGCGACCCTAATATTGCTCAAAATAAAGGTTGGGGAGGTTCTTTCGATCCTCAGCAATAACATTAAAGGGCAGGATAATTACCTCCTGCTCTTATTTAAATTTATAATGAAAAACCAAATATGAAAAAATACACAACTTTATTTATAGTAGTAGCAGCATTAGGATTTGCCAAACCGGCTTTTGCGCAGTACCCTGAGGTACCGCAAAAGGTAAAAGACGAGAGCGAAGCCATGATGAAAGAGGCTGAACGCCGTTCAGATTCGGCCTGGCAGGTGGCGTTGCCTATTATAAAAGCCGATCAACGGAAAGGTAAAGTATATGTACCCTGGGCTGCCCGCCCTACAGATCTGCCGCAGGCTAAGATCCCGGCCTTTCCTGGCGCTGAAGGTGGTGGTAAATTTACTTTTGGCGGTCGTGGCGGTAAAGTATATGTAGTCACAAGTTTGGCAGATAATGGCCCGGGAACCCTGCGCGATGCCTGTGAAAAAGGTGGTGCGCGTATCATTGTATTTAACGTTGCCGGTATTATCCGTATCAAAACACCAATTATCGTACGGGCTCCATACATTACCATTGAAGGCCAAACTGCTCCGGGAGATGGTATTTGCGTAGCCGGTGAATCATTTTGGGTAAATACGCATGATGTGGTCATCCGTTACATGCGTTTCCGTCGTGGCGAAACTAATGTTGGCCGCAGGGATGATGCTTTGGGTGGTAACCCGGTTGGAAACATCATTGCCGATCACGTATCAGCCAGCTGGGGACTTGATGAAAACTTCTCTATGTACAGGCACATGTTTGATCCGGGAGACGGTTCAAAAGAAGAAAAATTGGGCACGGTGAATATCACCATTCAAAACTGTATCTATTCAGAATCGCTTGATTACTGGAACCATGCTTTTGGCAGTACAACCGGCGGCGAAAACAGCACCATGCTGCGTAATTTGTGGGCCGATAATACAGGCCGCAACCCATCTGTAGGTTGGAATGGCGTTTATAACTTCATTAACAACGTGGTATTTAACTGGCACCACCGCTCAATGGATGGTGGTGATTATACTACCAATTATAATATTATTAATAACTATTTTAAACCAGGTCCGGTAACGCCTAAAAATGAACCAGTTGGTCACCGTATACTTAAACCTGAATCTGGTCGCAGTAAGTTAAAGGAAAAAGTATTTGGCCGGGTTTACGCTGTGGGCAACATTATGGAAGGATATCCTGAAGTAACTAAAGACCCCTGGAACGGTGGTATACAGATTGAAGGCCCAGGCGGTAAAGAAATGCCCGACGCTGGTGAATACAAAGATTATATGAAATCTGATGTGCCATTCGCTATGACTCCGGTAAATATCCTCTCGGCCAATGATGCGCTTAAGTTTGTTATAGCCAATGCCGGCGCAACTTTGCCTAAACGCGATGCGGTTGACACTCGAATCACTGAACAAGTTCGTACAGGAAAGATTACTTATAAAGATATGAAAACTGATACCGCTTATCAGTTTAAGGTGCGCAAATTACCTAAAGACTCTTATAAACTGGGAATTATTACTGCTCCGTGGCAAGTAGGTGGGTATCCGGAATATAAAGGATCTCCGTACAAAGATAGTGACGCCGATGGATTACCTGATGATTGGGAAACAAAACACGGACTAAATCCTAAAAATGCTGATGATTCTGCTCAGCTTGCTAAAGATGGTAGCGGTTATAGCAATATTGAGGTTTACCTGAATACTGTAGCCATGCAAGGCGAAAAGAAATTGGCTAATATAAAATAAGTATATACACAGGGGCGATGTTAGGATTTCGATTAAAAAAAGATCTTTATGTTCTGAGTTGGTTAGTGATGGGGTGCATGCTGTTGCATGCGCCCTTATTTGCTCAAAATAAGAAGAAAGTAATTAAACCACCATCGCCTGTTGCTGCTGATAAAAGCGGAAAATTGATATATACTGTTGCTCCTAATGGTGATCGTATTCCAGATTATTCTTATTGCGGGTATATGGCTTCCGAAAAAGCAATACCAGAAGCCCAGGTCCGTGTAAGTGTACCCCTAAAAACCGGTGATGCTACCTTGCGTATCCAGGCAGCCTTAGATTATGTAGCCACCTTACCTGTCGGTTCTGATGGTTTGCGTGGTGCTGTGTTACTTAATAAGGGCACTTACCTGGTAAACGGCAATCTTAAAATAAAAGCATCTGGCGTGATTTTACGTGGAAGCGGCATGGGAACCAACGGAACTTTATTATTAGCAGGAGGTAAAGACAGGGAAACCTTTATTCATGTTTTAGGAAAAAACGACAGGCAAACCGAAAAAGAAATTAAAATTACAGATGCTTACATACCTGTAAACGCTAATACATTACATATAGATGCCGGTGCTAATATTAAAGCTGGCGATATGGTTATGGTTCACAGGCCAAGTACACAGGCCTGGATCAATACCATCAAAACAGATCATTTTGGCGGCGACCTAACCGCTCTGGCTTGGAAACCCGGCGAGCGTGATATTTATTGGGACAGGAGAGTTACTGCCATTAATGGTAATACGATCACCCTTGATGCTCCGCTCACTACAGCTTTAGATACTGCCTTTGGCGGGGGAATGGTAAGTACCTATAAATGGCCGGGCCGTATAGCGCAGGTAGGTATTGAAAATTTAACCTTACGGTCTGCTTATGATGCCACTAACCTTAAGGATGAGGCTCATCGCTGGATGGCCATCACAATGGAAAATGTTACCGATAGCTGGGTTCGCCAGGTAACTTTTGAACATTTTGCAGGTTCGGCAGTGTTTGTGGGCACAACCGGTAACCGCATTACGGTTGAAGATTGCAGGTCACTCGCACCGGTATCAGAAATAGGAGGGCAGCGCCGGAATACCTTTTTAACTATGGGCGGTCAAAACCTTTTTCAGCGCTTATATTCAGAAGAAGGTTTTCATGATTTTGCCGCAGGGTATTGTGCACCCGGCCCAAATGCTTTTGTGCAGTGTATGACCATGCGGTCAAACAGCTTTAGCGGAAGTATTGATAGCTGGGCATCAGGTGTTTTATTTGATATCATTAGCATTGATGGTCAGGCCCTGAGCTATATGAACCTTGGCCAGGATGGTCAGGGTGCCGGATGGAACGCAGCTAACAGCCTTTTCTGGAACTGTACCGCTGCCCGTGTAGATTGCTATCAGCCTCCAACCGCTCAAAACTGGGCTTTTGGTACCTGGGCACAATTCTCCGGCGATGGTTACTGGGAGTCATCAAACAGCACTATCAATCCGCGAAGTTTTTATTATGCACAATTAGCAAACCGTTTAAATAAAGACGTGAGTAAGCAGGCCGGTATCCTTTATCCTGCTACGGAGCCATCAAGCAGTCCTACGGTTGAGCAAGCCGCTGAACTGATGGCAGACGCCAGAAAACCAGCCATCACGATTAACGATTGGATAGGCAAGGCCGCGGAAAGGCATCCTATAAGTACAACATCGGCAGGTGCTAAAACTATTGATGAAATTGGTTATCAGCAAAAAGTTGTATCTGCGGTAGCTCCTAAAATGAGTGTTCAAAATGGTTGGCTGGTACGTGGTAATACTGTGCTTGCAGGTAAACATTTTGAAACACCTTGGTGGAATGGCACTGTTCATCCTGATTATACAGAAACTACTGCTAAGCCTGCCATCACCCGCTGGGTACCCGGCCAAACCGGCACCGGCTTAACTGATGATTTGGATGAGGTAAGCGATTGGATGCAGAAAAAGAATATTGTAGTATTTGAACATAATTATGGCCTGTGGTATGATCGTCGTCGTGATGATCATGAGCGCATCCGCCGCATGGATGGCGATGTATGGGCGCCGTTTTATGAACTGCCTTTTGCCCGTAGCGGTAAGGAGCTGGCCTATGATGGTTTAAGTAAATATGACTTGACTAAGTATAACACCTGGTACTGGGATCGCCTGAAACAATTTGCATACCTGGCTGACGAGAAAGGTTTAGTACTGGTTCATCAAAACTATTTTCAGCATAATATCATCGAAGCTGGTGCCCACTATACCGATTTCCCGTGGCGAACAGCAAACAATATCAACGGCAGTGGTTTCCCGGAACCCGTGCCTTATGCGGGTGAAAAACGCCAGTTCATGGCCGAGCAATTTTATGATGAAACCAATCCGGCAAGACGCAAGCTTCATCAGGCATACATTTATAAATGCCTGGATAATTTTGTAGGCAACAGCAATGTAATTCAACAAATCGGTGCGGAATTTACAGGCCCGCTGCATTTTATGCAGTTTTGGGTAGAAACCATTAAACAATGGGAAACTACCCATAAAAAGAAACAGATCATAAGCCTTAGTGCTACCAAAGATGTACAAGACGCTATTCTGGCCGACGCTTCAAAAGCATCAGTTATTAATGTTATAGATATCAGGTATTGGTATTATCAGGCTAATGGTACGGCTTATGCTCCAATTGGTGGCCAAAGTTTGGCTCCGCGCCAGCAGGCACGCATATTTAAACCGAAGGCTGCTTCATTTGAGCAAGTTTATAGGGCAGTACATGAATATCGTACCAAATATCCGGATAAAGCGGTGCTGTTTTCTGCAGATGGTTATGAGCATTTTGGGTGGGCAGTGTTTATTGCAGGTGGTTCCTTACCTGTATTACCTGCCGGAACAAATTCTCAGTTTTTAACTGTAGCAAGCACCATGAAGCCTGCTGAATTGCCTGAGAGTCCGAAAGATCAATGGGCATTAAGTTCATCAAAAGGATATATTGTTTATAACAGTGCTAATAGCCCCATTCGTCTGAATCTTCCTTCTGATGCCAGTTATAATACCCGATGGATTGATCCCCAAAGTGGCCAGTTATTAGAAGGAACCGGGCAGATAAAAGGAGGAAATGGCACAGAAATAAAAAGTCCAAAGGCCGGAGCTTCCATTTTATGGTTAACACGTAACTAAGTATTTATGCTAAAGAAAATCATCCTGTTAGGTATTGCCTGTTGCCTGTTTTTTTCATTTAAAAGCAGTGAGCCAATTATATCGTCGTTAAAAGTATCATCAAATCACCGCTATTTTACAGCTGGCGGTAAACCATTTTTTTGGCTGGGTGATACAGGTTGGCTCCTGTTCTCAAAAATGAAACGTGAAGAAGCTGAGCAATATCTGGATACCCGGAGCAAACAGGGTTTTAACGTGATACAGGTAATGGTTGTACATAGTGTAGCTGAAGTAAATGCCTATGGCGATTCGGCGTTGAGCAATAGAAATATTGCTATGCCTAAGGTTACTCCCGGCAATACTTTCGGAAAAACGAATGAGTATGATTATTGGGATCATATAGATTGGATCATTAATAAGGCTGCCGAAAAGGGGCTATATGTAGCCATGGTACCTGTATGGGGTTCGGTAGTAAAAGGCAACCATATAGGCGCAGCAAGAGCTAAAATTTATGCTGAGTTTTTAGCCAAAAGATACCGTGAAAGATCAAATGTGATATGGATGAATGGTGGCGACATTCCCGGAACGGATTCTTTAAAAACATGGAATGCCATTGGTAATACGTTGGCGGCTTTAGATACAGCTCATTTGATCACATTTCATCCTCGTGGCCGCACACAATCATCTACCTGGTTTCATGACCAGTCCTGGTTAAGCTTTAACTGTTTCCAATCAGGACATCGTACCTATGCACAGGATACCTCTAAAAAAGACTTGAATTATGGCGAGGATAATTGGAAATATGTACAAGTTGATTACGCCAAAAATCCCGTAAAGCCTACATTGGATGCTGAGCCATCTTATGAGAAAATACCTCACGGCTTGCATGATGTAAAACTTCCCCGCTGGACTGCCGCTGATGTTCGTCGTTACGGATATTGGTCGGTTTTTGCAGGTGCTTGCGGATATACTTATGGTAATAACGATGTGATGCAAATGCACAAGCCAGGTGAGAAAAAAACGGCTTACGGCTCAAAGGGGTTTTGGTTTAACTCTATCAATGATCCAGGTGCTCAGCAAATGATCTACTTGAAGAAGCTGATGTTATCCCGTCCATATTTGGAGCGAGTACCCGATCAGTCAATAATTGCAGGCAACGAGGGGCGCAAATATGACAGGCTCATAGCCACACGCGGTAAAAACTACGCTTTTGTATACACTTATACCGGCAGGGAAATCAGTATCAATACCCAAAAGTTAGCAGGTACACAAATAAAAGCATCATGGTACAATCCACGTAACGGACAAATTACAGCTATTGGTACGGTTGCCAAAGCCAGTATGCTTAAATTTAAACCTCCGGGCCAGAAAGCAAACGGTAATGATTGGGTACTGATTGTTGACGCTATATAAACCTAAAATAAAATACACATGAGCAAATCTGTTAAGCATATAGTGTTAGGGCTTATCCTTGTTTTTATGGCTTCATGTAAAACAGGTAAAAGTGTTTATATGTTTACCTCGTTTCATGAACCGGCAGACGGTGGGCTTCGCTTGTTGTATAGTTACGATGCCTACAACTGGACAGACCTCAATAAGGTATTTGTAAAGCCTGAAGTTGGTGACGCGAAAATTATGCGTGACCCATCCATAGTACAGGGGCCTGATGGAGTATATCATCTGGTATGGACAACTAACTGGAAAAATGATCAGGGTATAGGTTATGCCAATTCTAAGGATCTGATACATTGGTCGGCCCAGCAACATATCAATGTGATGGGCTATGAACCTACCGCTGTAAATGCGTGGGCTCCGGAATTATTTTATGATGATGAGCAGGCTCAATTTATTATCGTATGGGCATCAACAGTACCTAAACGCTTCCCGAAAGGGCAGGAGGATGAAAATAACAACCACCGACTATATTATACTACTACCAAAGACTTTAAAACCTTTGCTCCAACTAAATTATTTCTCGATCCCGGTTTCAGCGTAATAGATGCCGAAATTGTAAAACGAGCCCAAAATGATTATGTGCTGGTAATGAAAGACAATACCCGGCCCAACCGGAATATTCTGGTTGCCTTTGCCAGTAATCCTATAGGCCCTTATCATGATTATACGCCTCGGTTTACCGAGATGTATAGTGAAGGGCCATCAATAACCAAGGCGGGTAAAAATTGGCTTATCTATTATGATTCGTACCGTTTAAAAAGATATGGCGCTATGCGTACCCAAGACTTTAAAACTTTTACCGATATCAGCGATAGCTTGAAAGTACCCGTGGGTCATAAGCACGGTACCATATTTAAAGTGACCAAAAAACAGCTGAACCTTTTACTTAAAGACTAACAGCTAAACACCGACAAAAGCTAATATGAATAAGACCACTATCTATATATTACTTCTTATCCTAATTGCTGATATGGCACATGCACAGGATACCGTGCGCTATACAGGCAATACCGTAGTTAATGTAGATTACCATCACGGGCAGTTGAGTCCGGTTGTAGGTGTGCATAGCCAGCAGATATTCAGGGCAAACCGCGAACATCCGGAACTGGCCGATGGCTTTGGTTTTACCTATAACCATGCACCCATG
>NZ_JBCECK010000164.1:0-1145 GCF_039207105.1 Mucilaginibacter sp. | reverse complement strand
AACAACACATTTTATGTAGAGTATTTGAGTGATAAAGTGGGGGAGAGCGTGCCTCCCGGCCAAACCTTGGTTATCACTTCTAAAGATGGACAAGTATGGTCAAAACCCGAAGTTGTTTTTCCACAATATAAAATTCCTGATGGTACAACTAAGGAAGGACATCCCGGTGTAGCGAAAGACCTTTATTCGGTAATGCACCAGCGTATGGGTTTTTACACCAGTAAATCAAAACGTTTATTAGTGTTGGGATTTTATGGTATATGTTTAGATGGTCATGATGATCCTAATGATGGCCTGGGTATCGGTCGCATTGTTCGTGAAGTATTGCCTGATGGAAAATATGGTGCCATCTACTTTATACATTATAATCCAAAATGGAATCCCAAAAACACCAGTTATCCTTTTTACAAAAAAAGTAAGGATAAAGGATTTGTACAGGCTTGCGACGAGCTGATGGCCAACCCGCTAATGATGATGCAATGGGCCGAGGAAACCGACCGTAAAGATCCCTTGATACCCTTGCACAAAGAATACAAAGCTTTTAACTTTTATCACCTGCCGGATGGCCGTGTTGTAGGTTTATGGAAAAACGCGCTTACCTCAATCAGTACCGATAATGGCAAAACCTGGCCGGCTAATGCTTCACGTGCTCCACGGTTTGTAAACAGCAATGCCAAAATATGGGGACAGCGTACAGCTGATGGCAAATACGCTACGGTATATAACCCATCAGAATTCAGGTGGCCGCTGGCTATCTCGGTGAGCCCCGATGGCTTAAATTATAATAACCTTTTACTGGTTAACGGAGAGATCACTTCCTTGCGCTATGGCGGTGCGTATAAATCATACGGCCCCCAATACGTACGCGGAATTGAGGAGGGAAATGGTGTACCACCTGACGGTAAACTATGGGTAACCTATAGCATGAATAAAGAGGATATTTGGGTGTCATCTATCCCAGTACCTGTAACCGAGGTTGCAGATGCACATGCTAATGAAGTATTTAATAATTTACCCTCAGGCAAAGAGTTAGATAAATGGAATACTTATAGCCCGCAATGGGCGGCTGTTGGCATTGACAAAGCTCCTGATGGCGAACGTAGTTTAACACTCAAAGACAATGACCCGTTTGATTATGCTAAAGC
>NZ_JBCECK010000163.1:0-10586 GCF_039207105.1 Mucilaginibacter sp. | reverse complement strand
CAGCACCGTTTTCAATACCATAACATATAGATGATGTTGCCCTGAAAATATCAATAACCACTACAATGTACTCTTGTACATTATATAAAGGCAACAATGCCGGAGTAAGGCAAACATGAGCCGCACGTGCACTATTATTTTGAGTTTCTTTAGACATAATTTTAAATTAAATACAGAAGGACAAACTATTGTTTATAGTTCCCCCTTCAGGGGGTTAGGGGGCTTCGCCTATTTATAAAAAGGCGGTTTTACAACCTTAGCCTTCACTTTGCTGTCCCTGATGCTCACATATATTTCTGATCCCTCTTTAGCAAAGGCGGTATCCACATAACCCAACCCAATTGCTTTTTGCAGCGAGTATGATTGCGTTCCGGAAGTTACTTTGCCTATGTTATTGCCATCGGCATCAACAATGGGGTAATCATGACGGGGAATGCCACGTTCCAACATTTCAAAACCAACCAGCTTACGGTTTACACCTGCTTGTTTCTGCTGCTGTAATGACTCTGAATTGGTAAACTCCTTATTAAATTTGGTTACCCAGCCCAGGCCGGCCTCTAAAGGAGATGTGGTATCGTCAATATCGTTTCCGTACAGGCAAAAACCCATTTCAAGGCGTAGGGTATCACGAGCACCTAAGCCAATTGGCTTAATGCCAAAAGGTTCACCGGCTTTAAAAATAGCCTCCCAAATTTGCTCTGCATACTGGTTTTCAAAGTAGATCTCAAACCCACCTGCACCGGTATACCCCGTGGCCGATATCAGCACATTATCCACACCGGCAAAAGTTCCTTTGTTAAAAGTGTAGTACTCCATTGATACCAAGTCAACCTCTGTTAAACTTTGCAGGGCTTCGGCAGCTTTGGGGCCCTGAATGGCCAGCAGTGAGGTGCGGTCAGATATGTTCTTCATATCAACACCCATCGTGTTGTATTTTGATATCCAGTTCCAGTCCTTCTCAATGTTTGAGGCGTTAACTACCAGCATGTAGGTTTTTTCATCGATACGATAAACCAGCAGATCGTCAACAATACCACCATCCTCATTAGGCAGGCAGGAGTATTGTACCTTGCCGTCATATAGTTTAGCAGCATCATTACTGGTAACTTTTTGGATCAGATCAAGCGCTTTATCGCCCTTTAAAATAAATTCGCCCATGTGGCTCACATCAAACACCCCCACCGCTTTACGTACGGTTTCATGTTCTGCATTAATGCCCGCGTATTGAACAGGCATGTTGTAGCCGGCAAAAGGTACCATTTTGGCACCGGTTTTAATATGGATATCGGTTAAAGCCGTATTTTTCATCAGCGTAAGTGTTTTATACCTGAGATTAGGCCATCAGCAGCTAAGCGCCCTGTTTTTGAGCGGTAACTAATGTGGCATCATCGTCAACTTTTAATGCCGCAAAAGTAACTATTCTGACGGTAAATTTGAAGCTTATGCAAGTTTGGTATAAAACTCCGCAAGGTTGCGGGTAACCGCATTTACATCGTGCTGCTGTTCAACCAGTTTACGGGCATTTTTCCCTATGGTACGGCAATGTTCTTCGTCGGTAATACAGCGTTCAATAGCATTATAAAACTCTTCCTGATCGTTAGCTATGATGATATTAGTGCCGTTTTCAAAATTAATACCTTCGGCACCCAATGAGGTAGATATGATGCATTTTTGCATGGCCATGCCCTCTACTATTTTTACCCGCATGCCCCCACCCGATAACAGCGGAACGATCATGATGGCTTTGCTGTTCACAAACTCAAAGGCATCGTCAACCTCGCCCTGGATAAATATTTTGCCCATCACCTCATAATCATCAAACCTTTCTGGAATGTTATGCCCGGCAACGTAAAACTTTACCCGCAGGTCGCCATCGGTAAGGTCTTTATGAAAGTTATCAATAAACCACTCAATTCCCTCACGATTGGGTAGCCAATCCAACGACCCGAGGAAAAAGAGGCTTGGGAATTCGGTACGACTAAAATCTGGATTATACTGGCTCAGGTCTATCCCAACCGGAAATATCTCAACCGGGATAGTAGTGCCGTATGAAAGGATGGTATTTTTATCTTCGGCAGTAAAAACCGCTATAGCGTCAACCTTATTCAGTTGCTGTAGCTCATAATCTTTTACCCGTTTGGCCAACATGCGCAGGTACCATTTTTTAAACAGATCGCTTTTTTGCTGCGCCAGCCGTTGCCATACCTGGTGCTCAATATTGTGCGACCGATAAACCACCCTGGCCCGGGAGTGCTTGCGTATGGCCGCCAGGTAGGGAGTTACAAACAAACCTTCAAACTGCACTACATCATAATCTGTTTGCCGCAGCTCGCGCACCAGCAGTTTTTCAAACTCCGCATCATAATAACGGTCAATGTCGTTTGATTTTTTACTGATCAGGTTCATCAAGCTATCCAACACAGACATGCTGATATTGATATCGTATGAAGTATAGTTTATTTTATCAAGCAGCTCGTCTGTTACTTCGTGTGTGCTGCCATTATATTTTTTGGCATTAAGTGCCGCCAATGATACCTCATGCCCAAGCGCAACTAAGCCCTTTATGGTATTACATACCACAATAGCGTAGCCTCCATTTTGCGGAAACGGAACTCGATGGGTTAAAATAAGGATCTTCAATTGGTTATTTGGTTTGCTGTAAAAATACCAACCTGAAAGCCGTAATCAAAGTAACATCTTTAAAAAATACTCAGCTGCGGGTCGGTTACCCGGAAAGTTTTACGATGATATGGCGTATAGCCTATTTTCATTACCGTTTCGCGGTGTTTAATAGTGGGGTAGCCTTTATTGCTGTGCCAATCATACTCCGGGTGTTCGGCAGCAATCTGAAGCATATAGTCATCGCGGTAGGTTTTGGCCAGTATAGATGCCGCCGCTATGCTGAAATATTTACCATCGCCCTTGATGATGCACTCGTGCGGTATGTTGGGGTATTTTTTAAACCGGTTACCGTCGATAATTAAAAACTGAGGAGCCATGCTTAATTTTTCAATAGCCCGGTGCATGGCTAAAAATGACGCGTTCAAAATATTGATCTCATCAATCTCGATGTTATCCACAGATGCAACAGCATAGGCAATAGCTTTTTGTTCTATTTCGATACGCAGCTGATACCTGACATCTTCAGGTATTTGTTTAGAGTCGTTCAGTAAATGATGATCAAAATCATGAGGGAGTATCACAGCGGCAGCAAACACAGGCCCGGCAAGGCAACCGCGCCCGGCCTCATCACATCCCGCCTCAATAAATTCCTGCTGATACCTCGCTGCTAACATTGGTTGCAAATATAAAAAATGTTGGCTGTTCTTAGTATCAGATAGCGAGTATCAAGTATCATGATTTTTTAGGCGTTACCAAAATGCACTTACTTTCAACAGACGCTGTCTTGGTACCTGATACTAACTACTTGATACTAAAAATCTAAAATATCCTTATCGTAAACAAAGTAATATCATCAATTGGTTTACTTTTAAAAGAGTTGTTTAAATGCGCCAGTACCGTGTCGTTCAGGCTATCGGGAGATAGATGGCCTTTATCTTTCACAAAATTAAGCAGCTTATCTTCGTTCCATACCTTGTTGGTGGGCGATTCAAAGTCCATCAGCCCATCGGTATAGTTAAAAATAAGGCTGCCGGGTTCCAGATCAATTTCTCCTTCATTTATAAATGGCAATTCTTCAAATACACCTATCATGGTAGTACCCATTTTCAGCGGCGCTACAGTGCCGTTGGTGTATAAAATAGGGGGGTTATGCCCCGCGTTGACATAATTAAGCTTACGTTTCTTTTCGTTGTAACGCGCCAAAAACAAGGTTATAAACCTCTCGCCTTTGGTATTGCTTAGTACTATTTTGTTAAGGCGTTGCAGGATATTGGTAAGGTTATCTTCCACCGCGGTCCAGGCATGCAAACTGGCCTGAAAGTTAGCCATCAGTAAGGCTGCCGATATTCCTTTGCCAGATACATCGGCAATACACCACAAAAACTCATTTTCATTGATCCTGATAAAGTCAAAATAATCGCCTCCGATGTTTTGGTGCGGCAAGTATTTGGCGCCTATTTCCACACCATCATCCTTGTGCATGCGCAGGGGGATCAGCATATTCTGCACCTCAACCGCCAGCTCCATCTCGCGCTGAAAACGTTCTGATTGCAAGCGTTCCCGGAACAGCTTTTTATTCTCCAGCGCCACGATGATCACATTCATGAGCGTTTGAATAAAGTTCAGGTCATTGTTAAGCATCTCGCCCGAGGTATTAAAATCGCCGATGAGGGCATAGGCCAGTGCTTTGCTTTTGTGGTATATCGGGATAAAGTAATTGTATTTTTTAAGCAGCGGATCCTGATGATCTGCTATAGCTATGGGCGATTTAATTTTGCTCAGCTTATTGCAGGCCTTATTCAGTAAAACCGCCGACTCCATATCGCCGCCATACCTGGAGATACAAACAAACTTATTTTCCTTTTCAATTAAAAACCGGAGCTTGCCCACCTGCAGGTAACTCTGCAAAATTACCTCGAGCATTTGTATCAATATAGGAGTAGCGGTATTTTTATTAATGGCGCGGGTAATCTCCAGAAGGGAGTTAAGCTCAGACTGCCGCTTAAGCAACAATCTGATCAATTCGTCCTCGCCAGAACTATCTTCTATATATTGCATTTGTTATAAGTGGGTCTGACTAAAATAAAAAAATAATTTTAAATGCGGGCACTTTGTGATTTTATATCGAAGGCATCGCGCAGGCCAACGGTAACCAGGTTAAAAGCATATACCAGCAACATAATGGCCACACCCGGAATAATAGCAAGATATGCCGAATTCATCACAATATAGCCATAATGCTCTTTGATCATGCCGCCCCAGGTTGGCATAGGCGGCTGCGCCCCAAAACCCAAAAAGCTAAGGCCTGCCTCCAGCAATATAGCCGACGCGAAATTGGACGATGCCAGTACCAATATGGGGCCTGTTATATTGGGCAGGATATGCTTAGCAATAATACGGGTATTATTAAAGCCTAATGCCTCCGCGGCTTCAATATATTCCACCTGTTTTAGTGCCATTACCTGCCCGCGTACCATACGCGCTACCTCAACCCACATGGATAAACCCACAGCAATAAATATTTGCCATAAGCCTTTACCCAATGCAAATGATATGGCAATAACCAGCAATAATGCCGGCAGGCTCCATAATATATTCATGAGCCAGCTGAGGCAATTATCTATCCAGTCGCCAAAATACCCGGCAATTGCACCTATGGTTACCCCCAAAAGCATACTGATAATTACCGACATCAAGCCTACCGCCAGTGATATCCGCGTGCCTAACAGCAGGCGGCTTAGCATATCGCGCCCGTAAATATCGGTTCCCAGCCAAAAGGTTCTGTTGATGATCTGTTCGGTAACTATTTTAGCGTAAAAGCGTTTATATATTTCCTGGCCTTTATGCACAGAAATACCCGGATTTAATAAGACCGTTCCATAGTGGTAACGCGGCTTAACACCGTTCACTACTTCAAAAATATTATAAGCCTTTATTTCGGGTTTATCTTCATCGCCAATGTATTCATTTACATAAATGGAGTCCTGCGCAAAATGATAGCCCGTTATCGGAACATCGCGGTAAAAGGTGGGCTGGCCAAAAAGCATCCGGGTAAAAAAACTTACGGTATCAACAGGTTCGCTTTTCCTTACTCGCAGCATCATGAACGAGCTGCCGGGCTTTTTAATACTCAGCTGTATGGTCATGTTATTGGCGTGCGGAGATTGATCGGGCATAATCAAATAGCCCAATACAGCACTCAACAGGGTGAGTATGATAAAAACAAGACCGGCGATAGCAATTTTATTGCGTTTAAACGCCTGCCAGGTGCGTTTTGAAGGAGTAAGATCTGTCAATAGTAATTTTTGCGTCCGGGTTAAATATCGCTCAAATAGGCGCAACTACCAAACGCATAAGTTAATATTTACACGGGCTTGTTATTTTACAACGCGACCTTTCCACAAATATTTATGATTATTGCCCATGAGGCCTATCACCACAAAATATACAATGTGCAGGGGTATCAGCAAAACCAGCAAACTCACCAGGTAACTGCGTTTAAAAAACGATGTTATAGGCAACAGATAAACAACCTCAAACATGTATTTTAATAAAATCTGTACCAGGAAAAGTTTGAAAAAGTAAAAATCATAAAAGCCAAGGCCGGCATTCAGCAGCAGAGAGATGTTGAACAACCAGATACAAATACCAAAGGCCACTACCTTTTTATCCTTGTATTTGGTTGATTTGGAGGCCCAGCGCCTGCGTTGCTGCATAAACTCGCGCAAGGTATGCTTAGCATGGGTATAAACTACTGCATCAGTGTGTTTCAGAAATCCAATTTTGCCCGGATAACGCTCAGCGACTTTCTGTAATAATAGCTCATCGTCGCCCGATGCCAGCTCATCAATACCTTTAAAGCCGCCAACTTCATAAAATACATCTTTACGGTAAGCAAAGTTTGCCCCGTTGCAGGTTGATGCCCTGCCGTTACCTATGAATGCCGCGCCTATACCTATCAGGTAGCCAAACTCCAGGGTTTGCATCAGCTCAAATAGTGAGCGCTCTTCAAAGTAGGTTACCGGCGATGATATCATTACCAGATTATCGGTTTCATAATAACCTACTATAGATGACAGCCATCTGGAGCCCATACGGCAATCGGCATCAGTAGCTACCATCAGTTCGCCGGTTGATAGTTTGATGGCTTCAGAAATAGCTTTCTTTTTGTAAGAGTTCAGTGGTTCAGCCTCATTAAGCTTTAATAAGGTTACGCCACGATCAGCATAACTACTAATGATGGCAGCGGTATTATCGGTTGAATGATCATCAACAATAATTATCTCCAGCAGGTGTTTGGGATAATCCTGTGCCAGTACATCCTCAATGGTTAGGTTTATCCGCTCTTCTTCGTTTCGCGCGGCTATCAGTACGGTAACTTTGGTTTGAAAAGGAGCAACGCGGGGCCGGGTAACTTTTATATTGGCCCATCCACGTATTAAATAAATAACTAACAGCAGGTAAATGCCGGTTAAAAACAGCGAAACAAAACTATGCAGTGCGATCAAAGAATTTGAGTTTAAAAACGAATAAAGATCCTAAAATAGCCGGAATAATTAAATTTATGAGCCATATTGACGATACACCGGCAATAACAGCTATTTTTTGATCGGTTACATAGGAGAATAAATGTGATGCTGTAAAGCTGCGAACGCCTACATCCAGCAGATCAAGCGAGGGTACTGCCGATGTGATAAAGAAATAAACAAACAGCATCATCACCATTGGAAAAAACGCGAACTGGGGTATAAGCAAATGAAAAACAATGCAATACTGAACAGTGAAAGTCACATAACGGGCCATGCTGTAACCCAGAACATTCAACAGCTCGCGTTTTTTATAACGCCCCATGATCTCAAAAAACCTGTGGTATTTTTTCAGAAAGCCTATCCTGTCAAGCAGGTTCACTATCCATTTGATGTTAAAGAAAAATACGAGCAGTATAGCCATCGTTAAAATCGACACCAGTATGATCAGGCAAAACAACCAGGTACTCACCGGTATATAATTATAAAAAAGCCATACTATAGCTATCAGCCCCAATAAATTGGTCATGATGATTTGCCCGAAGGCACCAACAGCCATAGCAAAAACACCATGTATACGTTTACGATTGGGTAAAAACATTACCCGGCCGCCATATTCCCCAACCCGGTTTGGGGTTGAAATAGCCCAGGTAAGTCCGCAAAAAACAGCCTCAACGGCTTCCCAAAGGGTAATATTAACCAGGGTTTTGGTGAGGTAGCGCCATTTAAAGGCTTCCAGCAGCCAGTTAACCACCATTAACAAAACCACAATACTCATGGCAGTTAATACATGTGTGCTGTTTATTTGAGATGTTAAGGCTTCAAACTGCTTTAGGTCGTTGTTTTTTTTGTAAAACTGGTGATATATATACCAGCCCGCCATGACCAGTACAGCGGTTTTAAGTGAAAAGGATACTATTTTTTTAGTAGAAGCAGTCAAAAAGAAAAATTTATGCAATGTTACAAAAAAACCGGGCAAGCGAAACTTGCCCGGTATAACATAACATTAATATGATTTGTTTATTTTAAGCGCGCCTTTAAAAAAGTTATGGTATTGGCGTAAGCATCCTTAGTGGCATTGCTGTCATAAATAGGGTTGCTTGGGTTTGCAAAGCCATGATCGGCATCGTACTTATGCAGGTAAACCTTTTTACCTGCCTTTTTCATATCGGCATCAAACTTGGCAACCACCTTGGGATTTATCCATTGATCTTTATTGGCGAAGTTGCCCAACACATCGGCATTTAAGGTTTTCAGTCGGTTAACATCCTGTTCGGGCATGCCATAATACATTACACATGCAGCAGCTTGTTTGCCGGCCAATAAACTGGCCTGCAGGCTCCAGCCACCACCAAAACACCAGCCCAGGGTAGCTATACGCGCGTTTTTGCCGGTGTAAGCAATGGCGCCGTTAATAATGGCTTTAGCTCGGTTTTCATTTACGGCCTGCATAAATTTACCTGCATCTTCGCGGGTGGTGGCTACTTTACCATCATAAAGGTCAACGTCAATAATGTTCACGTTGCCCAGTTCGTTATATATTTTTTCTGATTCGCGCTTTACAAAATCATTTAAGCCCCACCATTCATGTATCACTAAAATATAATTATTGGTAGTTTTTTTAGCTTTCAAAAAATACGCGGCAGACTCCTTACCATCGGCAGTTTTATAAGTGATGGCTTTACCAATTGCGCTTTGAAAATGGATAGGTAGCGGCGTTTTATGTTCCATCCGAAAGTTGGGGTTAGCAGCCAGCATGGCAAACTGCCGTGTTGCCGATGGCTTGCTGCAGCAAACCACTCTTTTTTGCCCAAAGGCAAATAGGCTTATACAAATAAGCAGGGTAAACAGAATAAGTTTTTTCATGAGATTGATTTTTCGTTGTTGAACTATAGGTACGTTATTATTACGATGGCATTATGAGCCACGTTGCTAACCGAAAAAATAAACATGATTAAGTTAGGCATTTTCCGTAAAAGCGCCGATGAATTAAAAATGTTTTATAAGCAGATAGAGGACGATAAAACCCATGCTATCAAAATACTACACGAAAGAATACTGCAACAACAGCAATTTACCCTGGTTAGGACAGCTGTTTTAAGAGAAGATATTAATTTTTAGAAAAAGCAAATCCATGCAGGCAAAATACCCGCGAATGCAAAATGATCTAAAAACCGATAATAGGGGAATTTATACACTACTTAAAATAAAACACCGGGGGAAACATCCTCCGGTGTTTTATTTTAATTTATAATTTACCAACGGCCACCGCCGCCGCCTCTGTTATCTTTTGAGTAGCCACCGCCACCACCACGGTTGCCGCCATAGCCACCACCGCCGCCACGGTTGCCGCCATAACCACCACCGCCGCTTCTGCGGTCACTTGGTTTTTTTTCTTCTGCCTGGCTTACTGCAATTGATCTGCCTTTAACTTCAGAGCCGTTTAAGCCGGTAATAGCAGTTTGAGCAGCCTCATCATCAGGCATTTCAACAAATCCGAAACCTTTGCTTCTTCCGGATTCTCTGTCAATAATTAATTTTACGGTGCTTACTTCACCATACGCTTCAAAAAGCTCTTTTAAATCGGCTTCCTCTAATGAAAAAGGAAGGCTTCCTACGAATATGTTCATCAATCTTTAATTTATAATGAGCAAGATCTTTTTGCTTGCCATCTTTTGTTATCATCAAATATAGTAATAGATATTTGATGATTACTGCAAGAATTTGTGAATGAACGTTTTTATTTTTTTTAACCGTTAAAATTCAGGTTGGTTAAAACAATATAATAACATCCATTGTTATGTTCCGCAGCATAAAAAGCAGGCTATTACGGCATTAACTTACTGATTGTATATGATATTGCTTACCGTTAAGCGCAAAGTTATCGCCGCTTGCTTTGCCCGCAAGCATTAAACCGATGGGCGAGGCCGGCGAAACCGCGAAATAAGTTTTACCATCAACCAACAAACTGCCCGCGCTTATAGCCAGGTAAAAGTTGCCATTATCGGTCATGATCACGCTCCCGGTTTCGGCTTTAGTAGCAGTGCCTGTTGTACCTATGCGGTTTAAGGCCACCATTAATTTATTAGCTTCATTTAACTGGGACAAATTACGATCGGTTTCCTGCTGCATCATAGCACGGCCGGTTTCGTATTTATCGCCCGCGCTACTCTTGGTATCGTCATTTGATGCTTTTTGCGCTTCCTGGATCCCCAGTTCGGCAGCATCCATACTTTTACGCACATAACTTACACACAGGTCATATAATTTTTTCTTCAGATCACTCATTTACGGGTTTCAGAATTATAATAAAAAGCAGCAAATTAAAACAATTATCGCAAACTGCGATCGAGGAAAAAATACCTTAAAAATAAAAGCCCCCTTGCACTCGCTGCTTGGGGGCTTTAAACCTAAACCTTATCACTATTTGCAGGTGTG
>NZ_JBCECK010000162.1:0-10631 GCF_039207105.1 Mucilaginibacter sp. | reverse complement strand
TCCATAAAATATTTAATAGATGGGCCTATTTCATAAGCGCCGAATTTTAGTCCAACGGCTGTTTGATAATCCTGTGCCTGTGAGCGTTTACTTACTAATAAGAACGAAACTGAGAGAAATAGAATGTAAGCTAATTTTTTCATGTAGTGATTTTAGTTAACGAATTAAATTATGTACAGTGCCGTAAACACTTGCTTTGCCGTGTTTTATGCGCAATGTATCCTGCAAATAAACGGCAGATTTGAAATTTTATGGCATTTTGAGCAGGAAACTACGCTTAGAAATTTTCATAGTGCTGATTTTCAGGTTAAAATAATGCTGCTTTAATATTCAGTTTATATACACAAATGGAGTATTTTAGGCAAAAACAATCTGCCGGTGATATCCATGAATAAATTTAATATAAAGCTAAGCAGGCCCTTAAGCATGCTTTTATTAGTACTGCTTTTGGTACCCGTTGCCTGCGTGCAGAAACATTTAGCTGTAAAAGGAAAGGATCAGCAATACCTTAACGGTATGGTGGTATGCGCTTACCCGGATGCGGCTAAAGTGGGACTTGATATATTGAAAAAAGGCGGTAATGCCGTTGACGCGGCCGTTGCTGTACAGTTTGCACTGGCGGTAACCTTGCCCGAAGCAGGTAATATTGGCGGTGGCGGATTTATGGTTTACCGCTCGGGCAGTGGCGAAACTAATACACTTGATTTTAGGGAGAAAGGCCCTGCAGCGGCTAATGCCAATATGTATTTGGATTCGGCAGGGAATGTGATACCTGATATGAGCCTTTATACTGATAAAGCATCAGGTGTGCCTGGTTCTGTTGATGGCATGGTACAGGCGCACGCCAAATACGGCAAATTGAAATGGGCCGATCTGGTGCAGCCGGCTATTGACCTGGCCCGGAAGGGATTTAAGGTAACTAAGCACCTGGCATCGGATCTGAACCGCACAAGCGTTCAGTTTAAACAACTAAACCCCGGTAAAAATTATTTGGTAAAAGATACTGCGTGGCAGGAGGGCGATATATTGGTTCAGGAGGATCTGGCTAAGACTCTGGAACAGATACGTGATAAAGGCCGGGATGGCTTTTACAGTGGTATAGTAGCCGATCAACTGGTTGCCGAAATGAACAGCGGCGGCGGCATCATATCAAAAGCTGATCTGCAAAATTACCATTCGGTTTGGCGAAAGGCCATTATTGGCACTTATTTAGGATATAAGATCATCACCATGCCGCCACCCTCAAGCGGTGGAATAGCTTTGCTACAATTGTTAAAATCGGTTGAAAAATATCCGTTAAACAAATGGGGCAATAACCAGGATTCGACGGTGAGGTTGATGGTAGAGGCCGAGCGCCGGGTTTACGCCGACCGATCCAAATACCTGGGCGATCCGGATTTTTATAAAGTGCCAGTTGATAGCTTGCTGAACCCTGTTTACATCGCATCACGCATGCGTAGTTTTAGCTGGGATGCTGCTACACCAAGCACCAGCATACAGCCCGGAAGCTTTGTTGGGTATGAAAGTGACCAAACCACGCATTATTCTATTGTTGACCGGGAGGGTAATTCGGTATCTATCACAACTACCCTTAACGATAGCTTCGGTTCAAAAATATTTGTTAAAGGCGCTGGTTTTTTATTGAATAATGAAATGGACGATTTTAGCTCTAAGCCTGGTGTGCCCAATATGTATGGGCTGATAGGAGGTAAGGCTAATAGTATTCAGCCAGGCAAGCGTATGCTATCGTCCATGACACCTACCATAATTGAAAAAGATGGTAAGCTGTTTATGGTAGTAGGCACCCCAGGTGGCTCAACCATCATGACATCGGTTTTTCAAACCATTCTTAACGTGATCGCATTTGACCAGAACATGCAGCAGGCGGTTGCCTCCAAACGTTTTCATCACCAATGGCTGCCAGATGAGGTGGGTATTGAAAAAGGCGCGCTTGACAGTGCAACCGTAATAAAGCTGCAAAACAAAGGTTATAAAATAATCACCCGAGGTGCGATTGGTCGTGTAGATGCCATATTGAAAACCCCGCAAGGTTATTATGAAGGCGGAGCAGACCCGCGTGGTGATGATACTAAACTGGGTTGGTAGCTATTTAGGTTGTACGTAGAACGTTTTACGTGATACGTTTTTTACTTTAAAATTGTCTTTTACGTAAAACGTTCTACGTATAATGTAAAACCTATGGTGTATTACGTTTTTCCCTTGCGTAATCAACAGGCATTTCTTACGTTTGGTATGCATGCAAAAGAATGTAAAACATCAGGAAACCATTGATTATTTTTTGAAAATAGTTTGGCAAACCGTTGCCAACAGGTATAACCAGTTGGTTACTGAGTTTGGCATTACGCAATCCATAGGCTACCTGCTTATCAATATCGACGAAAAGGAAGGTACCACCGTTTCGCAGGCTGCTGCCTTGCTGGGGCTTAAATCAACCAGTTTATCAAGAATGCTTAGCCAGCTAGAAAAAACCGGGTTAATTTATCGCGAATCAAATAAGGGAGATAAGCGATCGGTTAAAATTTATTTGACCGAGGTGGGGAAAGAGAAACGTCACCAGGCCCGTGCGGTAGTAAAACAGTTTAATAATTATCTTGATGCCCATATCAGCGAGGCTGATAAACAATATCTCACCGAAATGCTTAAAAAGGTAAATAAGCTTACCTTGAATTATAAACCATAGTAGTGCAGCTACCCACACTTTTACTTAAAATTGAACGTTTTATTCAGGAAAACACCATAAATGCGGTGCAATTTGGAGCTGATATTTTTATTAATTGTTAAAAAATGTTAAGCTGCGGTTTTTCTATTATAAAAGAATAAATTTGCCTTTTGAAAAATGAACAGGACGCTGTTGCTTTTATTGCTTTTTATTGTAGGTTTTGCGGCATGCCAAAAATCGGCAACTGACCCTTTGATTCAGTATAATGCGCAAAAAGCTATTGATGATACGCTGGTGAGTAAATATTTAAAAGCTAACCCGGGTCTTGGTGCCAAACGTGTCACCGACACATCTGGGGTTTATTATATTATAAAACCAGGTGAGGAAGGTTCAGGTAACGATCTGTTTACCAATTCAACGCAGATTACGGTGGGTTATACCGCACAGCTATTAACCACAGGAAAGCTTATTGTTGAAACCAATAATTTTCACCCGTCGTACACGCTGGGACAGGTGATAAGGGGCTGGCAGCTGGGTATACCACTTGTTAAAAAGGGCGGTAAAATAAGATTGATCGTACCATCGCGTTATGCGTATGGGCCGTTTCCGCAGGATTCAATAGGATTACCTGCAAATGCGGTACTTGATTTTAATATACAGTTGTTTAACGTGATTAACTAACAGAATAAAGACAGGCCGAAGGCGCTAAAAGAGCGCTATAGCCGAAATAAATAAACTTAAATGAGCGAAAATGTGCTCATTGATAGCCAAAACAAATTGACTAAATGAAACAAAAAATTTTTACGCTTTTATTAATCACTTCAATCGGTTTATTATCCTGCCGCAAAACCAATAATGATCCGAATATTAAGCAGTACGACGACATTCAGATACAAAACTATATCAAAGCCAACGGATTAACTGGCATGAAAAGGGATACCTCACATGGCGATACCAGCGGCATATATTATGAAATACTTTCACAGGGTTCAACTGCCGGTATAAAGCCGTTAGATTACTCTGATAGCGTAGCTTTTGTATTATCGGTGAAGACCTTTGATGGTAAATTTGTTAATCAGGATACCCTTAACCTGGCGCATTTTGACGGCCTGGTAGGATATATATCGTTAGGATCATCCATTATGGGCTTTACCAAAGGTTTGCAATCTGCCATACATGATGTGATTAAATATCCCGGCACAAGAGCCAGAATATTGGTTCCATCACGCGTATGTTATGGTGTAAACGGAGCTGGTTCAGGAAGCTCAAGTAACGTAAATAACCGTATTGCCGGTAACCAATGTATTGATTATTATGTAAATGTGATTACCTCAATACCTAAGTATCAGGACTATTTAATTAAGGAGTACATGCAAAAGAATGGCCTTACAGGTTTTACGCAAGTAACATCCGGCCGTGGAGCAGGTATGTATTATAAGATAACTACACCCGGCAGTGGTGTGGGTGATGTTTATGATCATAATTTAAGTTCTTCTTTTGTAGGCACTTATACGGGTAAATATTTAAATGGCGCATTATTCGGAAGTACTGCAACAGACCCCGAAACCGCAGGTACAACAACATTAACTACATTTGATCCAACTCAAGGTGATTTAGTAGCAGGTGTACAAGAAGGGTTAAAGGGCCTAACTTCAGGTGCAGCAATTACCATGCTATTACCATCAAGATTGGGATATGGTAAGATAGGTAGTCCCCCTATTGGACCGGATGCTTGTTTACGTTTTGACTTTGTTATGGGTACAATTACCAATCCATAATCACTTTGCCAAAGCTGCTTTAAAAGCTTTTAAGCAGCGGTCGCGTGCAAAGGCATGATCAATAATGGGTTCCGGATATTTGCTAAAGTCGGCATATTCCGGAACCCATTTTTTTATGTATTGCAGGTCCGGGTCAAACTTTTTAGTTTGCGCGTCGGGGTTAAATATTCGGAAGTATGGTGCAGCGTCGGTACCGGAACCAGCCGCCCATTGCCAGCCGCCTACGTTGCTGGCCATTTCATAATCAAGCAGTTTGCGGGCAAAGTAATGCTCGCCCCAGCGCCAGTCAATCAATAGGTCTTTACTTAAAAAGCTGGCCGCTATCATGCGTACACGATTGTGCATAAAGCCTGTAGCATTTAGCTCGCGCATGCCGGCATCTACAATAGGGTAGCCGGTTTTTCCTTCGCACCAGGCTTTGAATTGTTTTTCGTCATTAACCCATTTAATACGGTCGTATTCCGGTCTGAAGGCATGATCCATCGTTTGTGGGAAATGGTGCAATATCATCATATAAAACTCGCGCCAAATGAGCTCATTCAGCCAGGTTTTATCATGGCTGGCATGGGCAGCTTTGGCCAATTCGCGGATGCTCACCGTACCAAACCGCAGGTGCATCCCAATGCGAGATGTGCCTTTAAGTGCCGGAAAATCCCTTTTTTCTTTATAATCGCCAATTACATCTTTATATCCCTGATCAGGAAAAGGCATACTACTTTTTTCAAAGCCCATATCTTTTAACGAGGGCAGATGCAGGTTTTTAGTTTTAACTAGCTTGCTTAAATATTTATGGGTAGGATAGGCCTTCAGGTAAAAAGGTTTGAGGGTGCTGTACCATTTACGCTGATAAGGAGTGTATACGGTATAGGGCTTACCATCATCCTTAACCACCTCAGTCTTTTCAAAAATTACCTGATCTTTAAAAGTTTTAAGTTCAATGTTATGCTTGCCGAGCTTTTCTTTTACGGCTTCGTCGCGTTTGGTGGCGTAGGGTTCATAATCATGATTGGTGTAAACGGCTTCTATCTGATATTCTTTAATGATGGAATTCCAGGCATGCTCAGCTTTGTCATATATCACCAGCAGGCTGCTGCCATGCTGATGAAGTTCTTGCTGCAAATTTTCAATGGTTTCATAAATGAAAGTTACGCGGGCATCGTCCTTATCTTCCAGCTCATCCAGAATTTCTTTATCAAAAATAAAAAGAGGGAGTACCGGGTTTCCGCTTTTTAAGGCGTGGTATAGCCCCGCGTTATCGTTTAAACGCAGGTCGCGGCGGAACCAGAAGATGCTTAGCGGTGTTTTGTTATCCATATATTTCTTTTAACGCAGCAGGCAGTTCAGTATAACTAAACTTAAAACCCGCATCCTGTATTTTTTGTGCCGATACTTTGGTACTGCCGAGTACAATACTACTCATCTCGCCTAATAATAATTTTAGCATAAACGCTGGTACATTTGGCGCCCATAAAGGCTTATGCAATTGCTTGGCAACCGCCTGGGTTAACTGCTTATTGGTAACCGGGTTGGGCGCAACCATATTGTATACACCCTTTAAACCGTGATTTTCGATAGCTTCCATATATATGTTCACCACATCGGCCCAATGTATCCAGGGCACCCATTGTTTGCCTGTGCCTATAGGCGAGCCGATATAAAGTTTTATAGGCTTAGCCAGGGTAGGCAGCGCGCCCCCCTCTTTATCAAGCACTACGCCTGTACGGAATTTGACGACCCGCAAATTCAGTTTTTCGCCTTCATCAACTGCCGCTTCCCATAGTACGCAGCAGTGAGCAATAAAATCTTTCGCCGGAGCGTCAGCTTCAGTCATCAACTCATCACCGCGATTGCTGTAATATCCAATGCCAGATGCCGATACAACTGTAGTTACCTGATGCGGTTTCTTTTTAAGCAGATCATATATTAGGCCTATTGATCTTACGCGACTATCAATGAGTTCCTTTTTGCGGGCATCTGTCCAGCGTTTGTCGGCTATACCGGTGCCTGCCAGGTGTACTATGGTATCAATGCCCTCAATACAATGTTCATCAATAAGGCCTTTGTTAATATCCCAAACATAAGTTTTGATATCAGGGTTATTGCCCGGCTTGCGGCTTAAATGGCTAACAGAATAGCCTTTGTTAAGTAACACCCTGGTAAGCCGCCTGCCTAATAAACCCGAACCGCCGGTTATCAATATGTTTTTTTTGCTCATTCGTTTGTTGGTTATACGCGCCTACACACCTTCGCCGTAATGTACAATTTCGCGGGCCATGCCATTAAATATAAACAGGTGGAAAGGCCACATGGCATACCAGTACAAGCGACCCCACAATCCGTTGGGCCTAAAGGTAGCTACCTGGCTCAGATTTTTTTTACCGTTGCGCTCAATTATTTTAAATTCCAGCCAGGCCTCGCCCGGGAGTTTCATTTCGGCATAGAGGAGCAAGCGTTTACCTTGTTTATCGGCCAGTAACACCCGCCAAAAATCAATCACATCTCCCGGCGAAATATTGATGCTGCTGGTACGGCCCCGACGTGAACCTACCCCGCCAAATATCTTATCCAGGAAACCGCGTATGTTCCAGATCCAGTCCCAGTAATACCAACCCCGGTTGCCACCTATCGACATAAAATTGGTGAATACCTCCTCGCTACCGCGTTCAAAGGGCATTTTAACTTTATATTCTAATGTGCCATTTTGTGGTACCTTGATCTGATCCATAAAGCCCGAATTCAGGTAACCCATGTTCAGCGCATCTTTCCAGCTGGAAACGATGGAGTTTTGCTCAATTTTTACAAAAGCAAGGTTCAGGGCCTCCTCATAAGTTAAACATTTGCGGGGCACAATGGCGTCAATATCATGCTCGTGCATTATTGTTTCGTTTTTCATGCTGTTCACCAGACTCTGGGCCAGTGTATAACTTACCGAGGTGACAAAATAAAGCCAGTACGATGATATTCTGGGCGACAGAAAAGGTATGGTAATGATGTATCGTTTAAGTTTGCGTACCCGTGCATAAGTAAGCATCATTTCCTTAAAAGTTAAAATATCGGGGCCACCGATATCAAAACTGCGGTTAAAGGTTTTTTCGTTTAGCATTACGCTTTCCAGGTAAGCCAGCACATCGCGTATGCCTATGGGCTGGCAGCGGGTATTTACCCAGCGCGGTACGGTCATGACGGGGAGTTTTTCAGTCAGATCACGAATGATCTCGAATGATGCACTGCCCGAGCCGATAATAATAGCGGCCCTTAAAACGGTGAGTGCCGATTTGCCTTCTTTCAAAACATCCTCCACATGTCTGCGCGATTGGAGGTGTTTGGACAGGTTACCATCATTAACAATCCCGCTCAGGAATATGGTTTGCCGGCAATGGGTTTTATCAAGCGAATGAATAAAGTTATAGGCCGATAAAGCCTCGAGCATGGCAAAATCCTGCGTTTGCGACATGGAATGCACCAGGTAATAAGCAGCTTCAATATCGGTGGGGAAATCCTCAATGCTTTTTTCTTTCAGCAGATCGCCGGTAATGAGCGTAACCCGATCGCTAAAATCACTGTGTTCATGAAAGCGTCTTTTATCGCGTACCAGGCAAACAACATCATGACCTTTCTCCAATAAAATGGGGATCAGCCTTGTACCTATATAACCATTAGCACCAGCAATTAACACTTTCATGTAATGGTCAACAACTGAAAAGGCAGGGTGTTTTTAAATTACCAACTTAAAGCCTATTCCATAAAACTTGCGATTATCGGTTATATCTGATTTTTTATTCTGCCATACATTACGGCCAGAAGCAAATATCTCAGTGTTCTTAAAGTGGGTTGCTTTTAAACGATACCCAAAGTAAAGGTTCTGCAATGAAAAGGAATGTGCGTTTTGGCTTGCTACAAGTGGATTGAAAGGTATGTCTTGGTTAATAATACCTGGCTTGCCGGTTTGATACAACATGTCAAGACCGGCAAATATATTATGATAGTCAAAACGATTTATCCAGCCGCCGGTCCACATTTTATCTCCATAAGTAACACCTTCGCCAAATACAGTAATATTTTGCTTATTATTAGTGCCATTAATGCTGCTTGTAAAGTGGATAGTTGATTTGTTTATAATGTTGAAACTTAAGCTTAAGCGGTTAAGCGTGAATTTATCATCTATGAGTGTTGTAAAAGTACGATTGGGGATGTAAGGCAATGAGTAATTTTCTAAAAGTTGAAATTTACTATGGTCATAATTGTAACTGACTGTTAAGAATAATGAAATATCAATCACCGCACCCGCCTGGTATGTATTGGAAGGTTTAAGTGGATTATAATCTGTAGAGTTGCTCATTACAGCATCAATAGCACTTGGGAAATTATTAAGCTGCAAAAAAATGTTTGACTGCGAATATGAACCGAATAGTTTAATGCCTACGGAATTCAATTCCGTAGGCATTAAACATTAATGTTAATGGATGCAAACGGAAAACTTCGTTTAATGTCGGTATTAAAATTTTTCTTTGAATTTAGCACAGTTAAGAAACCGCCCTGTAAGTTAACGATGCTTTTATATGACAAACCTAACGATGATGTTAACAAATAATCTTTACGCGTAGTGTATACATGCGATGAGTACGAACTTGCAGAGGTTAGCAGGGGGGAATCATTTAACAGATAATTGACAAAGCTGTTACTCACATTAGAAGAGTCGCTTACATAACGGTAGCTAAAGTTAAAAGAGGGTTCCAGGCTAAAGTCGCCAAGTGTTTTTTGATAAATCAAATTATCAGTCAGTAAAAAAGAGCTTGTCCTGTGTTTGATACTATCAACGGATTTTGAGCTGTTTGCACTGTAGCCTGTAGTAGTACTGGTAGTGAGGTTGTTTTCAGCAAAGCTGAAATGATTATATGATCCTGAAATTTTATTCGTAAGCCCTGTTACAATTTGAGAGTTTAATTGTAACGTAGTATTAAACAAGTTTTGATTGGTGTGTTGATTTACAATAGTTTGAGTTTGTGATGATGATTGATTGATATTACTTATTAGGTTATTGGTAGACTGGAATTGATTAACCTGCGGCATATAATTTACTGATGCGCTCAGTGTATTTCTACGGTTCAATTTTACATCTGCATAGCCATTAAATTTGAAAATGTTGTTGGCTGTCGGCTCATTTACTTGTAAGGTTGATGTTTTTAATGTAGGATAAACATCTCTTAAGTAGGTAGCGGATATTCCAGCACTTATGTTTTCAGAGTTTTTATAACCTGAAAAGTAATACTGATGAAACAGATTTGTGGTACTGTTTACATTTTCATAACCTTGGTTATTTCTGATTGTCACCAGGCTGGTTTGCCCTGCTGCGTCAATACCAGATGAATTAAGGTGGCTGCGTTTTGTTTTTATTAATACCAGTTGCTGTTGTGGAAGGGCGCCGTTAGTTTGTGCAGCGGCATTTTGAACCAATGTTATTTCATCAATGTCATGTATATTATAAGCATCAACATTATTAATTGCGTTACCATCAATAATATATAATATACTGTTGCTGTTGGTGTAGGTTCCATTGAACCAAACATTAATAGCATCAGTTAAGTTGGCAAAAGGGAATTTTTCCAGGTCTGCAGCCTTTATCGTGATATCTTGCGTAAGGTTTTTGTTAATTCGTAACCTTCCAAGATCATAATGTGTACTATCTGTTTGAGAATAAGCCGTTGAACATAGAAGACATAACGCTGTTATGGTAACAAGATAAATTAGTCGTGATTGCATGAATAGGTATAATAAATGGCGTGAATATAATAGTATTACTGCTATTTATCAGGTAATATTCATTTTGATAATAATTTATAATTTATCGTTCTGTATATGAGTGAGTTTTGAATAAAAGATAGTATTACCCGATCCGCTCAATATTCCAAAACCACATGCGGTTTATAAGTATCCGTTTTAACTTCAGCTTTTAGTTCGTGCAGTATATTGTACAGTCCAAAGTTGGTGCGGTTGATATAGATGAAATGCTTAACACCACGGGCCTGTTTAAACTCAGGGAGCTTTTTAAGACGCTCGCCAAATTTATAAAGCTTATCAAAAAACGCGGTTTCACTGAAGTCAAAATGATCATTGATGTAAGGCATGGCAAACAGCTCGATCATTTCCTTAAACTGGGTATAAAAAAACTCGAT